>NZ_QUED01000029.1:0-35614 GCF_003477865.1 Blautia sp. AF34-10 | reverse complement strand
CGCCGCCGCAACCTTCGAGGCCCTTACTGGCGCCAGTTCGACCGCGGAATTCTCGCGCCGGAGGAGATTGTAAAAGGATTCTGCTCCCTCGCCCCGGAATACACCGAAGAAATCAAAGAGGTTTTCGCCCACTGCGAGGAAACCATCACCCCGCTGCCGTATGCAGAAAGCTGGGTACGCTCCTTAAAAGAAAAAGGCTACCGCCTCTACATCCTCTCCAACTACTCCGGAGACCTCTTCGAGCGCACCAAAGAGAAAATGCCCTTCCTCCCCTACATGGACGGAACCCTCTTCTCCTACACCTGCCATTTAACAAAACCGGAACCGGAGATCTACCAGCACCTGATCCAGAAATTCTCCCTCACCCCGGACCGCTGCGTATTCCTCGACGACACCAAAGCAAACGTCGAGGCCGCAGAGCAGGCAGGGATTCATGGAATTCATTTTACGGGATATGAAGATGGCGTGTCACAGTTGAAAAAACTGGGCGTTCTTTAAAAAACAGGCTGCCGCATTCATGCGTCAGCCTGTTTTTTTAGTATTAACTTACGCTTTCGCCGCCTCTTCCATCAGCCGCAGCATCAGTCCGACGCTGCCGACGTTATATCCGGCATAAGCGCGTCCGCCGATGTTTCCCGGCAATGCGAGTATCAGCAGTGGGAGTTTTTCTGCGTCGATTCCCATTTTTTCGGCGATCGCCGGGGCGTCGTCGGATGGGTCGAGGTAGAGGGACATATTGTGGATTGCTGCGCGGGCTTTCTGGAAAGTCGTGTTTTCCAGGTCGGCTTTCGTGCGGAGCACGGCTGCCATGGCAGCGTCTTTTGCGTTCCACTTCTCTGCGATTTCGATCAGCTCATTCAGAACATGCTCGGTCGGCTCCTCTCCGGTTCCGAGGAAGGCCAGAAGGATCGGGCCGTCTTTGGTGAGATCGTTCAGGGTATGCGCCTTTCCATCCAGATCCTCCAGCGTGATCTCCGGCAGTTCGATGTGCTCTAACAGCTCATCCAGCTCTTTTTTCACGGCTTCCAGATAAATCTCTTTTGCTTCTCCCGCCTTCAGTTCAAACACGCGGTATGCAGCATGCTGGTCACCGTTCGGCATACGCATACTTGTAATCAGACGATAGCAGCCCGGCTCCAGGGTCAGAGCCAGTGTTTTGCCATTGAATGCGGTTTCTTCGTAATTCAGCGTCTCAAACACTGTTCCGTTCCACTTTCCGATGGTCCACGTCTGATAATACTTCCATGCGCTTCCATCCTCCGCATTCAGTGTCAGAACCGCACTTTCCGTTTCATCCTTCAAAACAGCAGCTTCTGTTTCCACACTGTGGAATACCCCATCACGGTAATACTCCGGCTCCAGGGTCACCGGATTCAGTCTTGCCGCTACATTGAGACTCCGGCAGATTGCCACAAACAGAATCTTCTGCGCCAGAGGACTTCCCTGTTTCATCGTAAGGACGCCGACCGGTGTTGCCATGATCGTGTCATACTCTTCTTCTGCATGGAAGGTAATATTCTTCTTAAGATAATCCAGAATCCGTTCCGGCTGCTCCACAAAGCTACGTTTTGTCTCCTCTTCAAAAAATCCGCGGATCATGCTCCGATACGGCGTCAGCTCCTCGAGGAAAATACGCGGGCAAAGAAGATCCTTCCTGAAAATCTCCTCCGGCAGATCCCCCTGCTCGCAGTCGAGATGATCCTCTAAAACGGATGCCTTCAAGTCCTTCGCATCCTTTAAAGCCAGCGAAAACAGCAGCTTCTTCCGGTTCGGATTTTCATCTTTGGAAAGGAATGTATAAACCTCCTCAAAATTCTCTCCTGCCCGGTGGAAAATCTCTTCCGCTTCCGGATACGCAGCAGCCTTTTTCTCATCAAAGCATGCTGCAAACCGTGCCTTCCGAAGCCGTTCCGCCTCTGCCATCCGTGCCGCATTGCGCTCCTTCTGCTCCTTTGTGGCAACGACATTCCGTACCGGCACCTCCTTCGGTGCCCGGATTTCCAGCGTCTGCCACCTGTCATCCGCTTCCGGAACCGCCTCTTCACGAAGCACCAGTTCCAGCGAATCCTCCTCCTCAATCCGCATCATTGCCTCTGCCCGGCGTATTCCGTCAAATGCCCGTACCCGGATATCGCCAAGGCCAAGTGTCATCCGAACTTCTCCGTCCGCATCCGCAATCATCACTGCAGCCGGGAAAAACTCTGCCATATTCAGGATTTCAACCGCAATATGCGCTCCTGCAGCCGGTTTTCCATTCTCATCCTTCACAAGAATCTTCACCAGCTTCGTTCTGCCATAAAAATCTGTATGGTTAAAGTAGTACAGCGCTCCTTCTTTTCCAAGATACTCCTCGTTACTTTCCTTCACATAATCCGAGAAGTTCCGCGTATGAATCAGAATTGCCCGATTCGCCGGACCCGAGAACCAGCCGGTATCCAGCACTTCTTCCGGCTCACAGGCACCGAGAAAATGCCACTCGCCGTCCACAAACACCTCAACCCACGCATGATTGTCATCACAGTGCGCCCATCTTGGTGTATAGACCTGCCGCGCCGCAATACCGACACTCCGATACGCCGTAACTGCAAACGTTGACTCCTCGCCGCAGCGTCCCTTTCCGCTCCGATACATCGTCATCGGAGATGCCGTTCTGCTGTCCGTCGCCTCATACGTTGCATGCTCCGCACACCAGTAATTAATCTCCAGAATTGCCTCCCAAAGACTCATTCCGGCTACACGCCCCATAATCTGCTCGTAAAAAAACGGTCTGCAGTCCGTAATATCCTCGGAATTGATCCGGTCATACAGCACATAATTTACAAACACATCCTCCGGCAGTTCCTTACACCATGCCACCTTCTCCCGCAGCATCAGCGCATGCTTCACGTACGAAAGAAAAAGGTTAAATCCATATTCTCCCGCATCCCTTACCGGCATCGTACCATACAGAAACTTCATCAGCACAACCTCTTCTTCACTGCACTGTTTCAATTTTTCTTCGATAACAGGCATCACCGGAGCCAGAAGCTCTCTCCGTCCCTCAAATTTTTCCGTTGCATATTTTTTCAAATTTTCTGAGATCATGATTCTATCTATCCCTTTCTCTTTTTTCCTATCCGTCTCCACAACGTACATCCGCCCACCGGCGGCAGACGCCATGTGAAAAAGGATTCCTTGCGATTTTTCAGGAACACCGGAGCGAGGAGCCTTTTCACATACCGGCTGTGGGTCACTACGCTACATATTTTTCTTTATAAATGAAAGTAATTCTCCGCTGGGATCGCATTTATACTCCCAGAACATAATGCCCCCCATGCCCTTTTCTTTCAGGTACGCAATTTTCACCCCAAGTGACTCGCAGTCCTCATAGCTGATAAATGTTTCCCCGTCAAACAGATACGGAACCTTTGCCTGCTCATCCCAATACCGGATAAATCCCCTCTTTCCGATCCAGCTCTCTTTGAGCTCGCCATAGTCACCGCCATATCCTCCGACCGTCTCTGCTTCCATTCCAAGCCCGTTGCGGCATCCGGCGCCTTTTACTCCATCCCATTTTCTGGAATAAAACGGTACGCCAAGAATCAGCTTCTCCATTGGAACGCCTGCATTTACAAAACCGTTCACTGCCTTCTGCACACATGCATCAAACAAATTTCCCTCACTGTGATACAGCGCCGCATGATGTCCCGTCACCTTCTGGAAACCGCCCTGCAGATCATACGTCATCAGCTGCACATAATCCAGATACCGGGAGGCCTCCTTCATATCTGTCTGCAGTGCAAAGTAAACATCTCCGCCGACTGCTGTCGTTACAAGCATGCCTTCTCTGTACGCGTCCAGTGTCTTCCGAGCTCCGCCAGAAGCAGCGTATAATTCTCTTTATCCGATCTGTCCGACGCAATTCCTGCCAGCGATGTGCCCGGATACTCCCAGTCAATGTCAATGCCGTCCAGACCATACTCCTTCACAATTGCAAGTGCACTCGCAGCAAACCGCTCTCTTCCCTCTTTTGTTCTTGCAGCCTGGGAAAAGCCGTCTGCTCCCCAGCCGCCTACGGACAATACAATCTTCAGCTCCGGGTTGCTTTTCCGAATGGATACTATTCCATCCCGTGCATCCTTTGCATCCCATACAACTTCTCCGTCCCGGATCAGACCAAATGCAATATTGATCACGGTAAGTGCCCGCACATCCTCTTCTCGCATATGATTTAAGTCCGCCGTATTTACATAGCCAATTATTCTCTTCATCTCATAAGCTCCTCTGTCCGAATCGTTTTACTCATTAAAGGTTACGACTTCCCCGTGTCCCAGATTGTAGGTGATCTCATCCTCAAGCTCTACCTTCACAACCGTTGCAAACGGATGAATACTCATCTCTCCGGCCCAGATCCAGAGCGTTCCCGGAATACCGCTCCATGGAAGTGAACCTGTGTAGGAGAACCGGAGCTCCTCTCCCGTATGCAGAACCGTCACCCTTTTTACCGGTGTTTTAATGCCTTTCACACACAGTGTCTCCTGCGGCTTATCATAGACGAAAAGATACATCGTCTTCTTATCCGCCGAAATCGTGCTTCCGCCGAGGAAATGATTGTAATCCAGTCCTTTTTCTGTTCCAAATACCGCTTCCTTATGGTCATGAATCCATCCGCCCAGATCCAGAAGAACTTTCTCCTGGCGTTCATCCAGCGTTCCGTCCTCCTTCGGTCCGATATCCAGCAGCATTCTTCCGCCGAGGGTAATACAGTCACAGAACATGCGCACAATCTGACCGCTGCTCTTGTAATCATTGTCCGATGGACGATATCCCCAGGAATCGTTGATTGTCGTACAGAATTCCCACTCGCCTTTCGGTCCGTACAGCGGGATTCCCTGCTCCGGTGTCTCATAATCTCCATAGCCCTGCATTCTCGAATTCAATACAACGTTCGGATTCAGGGTATGCAGATATTCCCTGAATTCCGGCATCTTCCACTGTGCCGCGCTCCGTTCCCAGTCACCATCAAACCATAAAAGGTCCACCGTTCCGTAATTCGACATCAGTTCTTTTAGCTGATGGTTGTTGAATTCCAGAAACTCCTGCCATTTCTCCGGCTCCTCCTCTTTTCCGGCCGGGGAACCATAGATATCGTTCAAACAGTCTTCTTTTTTCATTCCTTCCGGGTAAACCGTGCGATACCGCGGATCCGACCAGTCGATCAGTGAATAATAAAGACCGACCTTCAGACCTGCCTCACGCATGGCAGCTGTATACTCTTTTACCAGGTCGCGCGCTGCCGGTGTTTTCTTCACAACACTTAAATCACTGTATCCGGTATCAAACAGTGCCACGCCGTCATGGTGCTTCGCTGTCATAACCACGTACTGCGCACCTGCTTTTTGAAACAGCTCCGCCCATTTTTTCGCATCAAACTTCGATGCTGTAAAGCCTTCACACTGTTTCATGTAATCTTCATAAGAAATATTTCCGTTGTGGAACGACCATGACTCTGACACATCACCCACCGCATAAATCCCATAATGGATAAAAATGCCCAGCTTCGCGTTCCGAAACCAGTCCTGCATCATCTCTTCCAGCTCCTCCTTTTTTTGTACTCCCGGATTAAAAGACTCCGGGCATAGCTTTTTTATCCGATCTAATTACCCCTTTATTGTTTCTTCCCATTATATCAGTTCTTGCCCAAAAAGAAAGGCATATTACCGTTTTACACTGTAATATGCCTTTTTTCACGCCACAGGAAATATCGTTACCTTTTCCTGTTTATTTCGCGATTTCCTCGATACCCTGAGTTGCTACCCAGTCCTCAAGTCCCAGAGAGTACATACCATCTACATAAGCCTGCCAGTCAGCATCGTTGTCAATGTCAAGCTCGCCGCATACGAACTGCGCCTGCTGCTGCTCAAAGAAATCTTTGATTGCTGTGTTCGTATCAGAGAAGGTATCAATTTTATCCAAGTCAATCCAGTAGGACGGAATAATTTCTTTGGTCAGATTTGCCTCATAAGCTTCCTCTGTTGCTTTTTTCTCATCATACATCGGATGCTCTTCTACAAACTCGAAGTCTACCGGCAGATATTTCGGCAGAGACTGCGGCCACAGATTGCCCCAGGAATATTTTTCCTGATCTTCCTCAGACAGTGTGGTGGTGTCAATCGCATGGTATCCGTCATCCTCTTTGTTTACAATCACACCAACCGGTCCTCTGTTGCAGCCGATGCCGTTCTCCAGTGCGAATGCATTGTCAAACCAGCGGCAGATGATTTCCGGATGCTCTGCCTTGTTTGTGATGACAGCCTGGGTTCTGTATACGCTGAAGCCTTCCGTATCGCGCAGCCAGATTCCGTCTTTGTCTGTGTTCAGAACAGGCATGGAGTCGAAATCGCCTCTTTCCTCTGCAGCCGGGATTCCGGTAAACTCGTTGCTTCCGTATGCGATGGAAACGCCGTACAGGTCCTGATTTCCTTTACCTTCCCATGTGGAGCTGTCCTGTGTGTAAAGCTCTACGTCTACGAGTCCTTCTGCATACAGTTTGTGGAACCAGGAAAGGAACTCACGGTATGTATCGCTGACACCGCCGTAAACAACCTTTTCATTCTGGATTGCAATACCAAGTTTGTTCATCGGAAGTCCGAAGTAACCGGCCATAGCCTCGATATGTTTGTTGTTCGGGTCGGTAGAGAACGGGATTTCATCGGAAGCGTCACCGTTGCCGTTTGCATCCTGCTCTTTGAAGGCTTTCAAGACTGCCTCAAACTCGTCTGTAGTGGTCGGCATGCTCATGCCAACATTCTCCAGCCATTTCGTATTGATGTATGGGCTGTATCCAACGGTTGTATCGGTACATACGTACGGAATTGTGTAGATGTGTCCGTCCGGTGCTGTCATTTTTTCTCTTACACCCGGCAGATCCAGGATCGCAGAAATGTTCGGGCAATATTTCTCAAAATAATCTTCCAGCGGAATGAATACGCCCTGGTTTACACCATAGGTGAGGATTGCATTATCGCTTAAGGTCCATCCGCCGATCACATCCGCGTAATCTCCGGAGTTCAGATCCAGATTCAGTCTCTCCGTTGCTGTTTCGTATGGATAAATTTTCAGGTCAACGTCTACATTGGTCTGTTTTTTGAACTCATCGAGCATGATAAACTCGCCGGATTCGCTGGAATCATCGCAGAAGATGGAGAAGGTGTAATCTCCCTCGTCTACCAGCGGAAGACCTTCCTGATACATAATGCCGTTTACTTTTCCGTCCTCATCCACGGTGTCGTTTGCTGCGGATGCTGCGGATGCTGCAGAAGCACTCTTTGCCGAGCTGCTTCCATTATCACTTCCACATCCGGTAAACATAGATGCCACCATTACTGCAGTTAAAACTGCTGCGACTGCTTTTCTTTTCATGATTTTTCCCTCCTGTGTTGTTCCGGCGGCATTTTCCCGCCGGAAGCGCTTTTGCCTGTCCGTTGTCCGGACTCTTTATTTACATACCGCCGTTTCCCGTGCGGCAGATAAATCGTTAAAAAAACTTCTTCTTGTAAATCAACCCTTCATGGATCCGATCATAACACCCTTTACAAAGTGCTTCTGCACCAGTGGGTACATAACCAGAACCGGGATACTGCTGATGATGATCAGCGAGTATTTCATAACGTCGATCAGCTGCTGTTTTTCCTGCAGTGCTGCTCTTGCTGCCGCAGTTGTTGCTGTCTGGGACAGCGCGGTCTGGTTCGTGATCAGGATGTTACGCAGAACCAGCTGCAACGGATACTTTGCTTTGTCCGAAATATAAACGAGTGCTGAGAAGTATGAGTTCCAGTGACCGACACCATAGTACAGAACCAGAATTGCGATGATCGCTTTGGAAAGCGGAAGTGCAATCTGGAAAAAGAATCTCGCCTGGGTGCAGCCGTCAATTTCAGCTGCCTCATACAGCTCTTCCGAAATGTTCGACTTGAAGAAGGTTCTTGCCACGATCATGTTGTATACGCTTAAGCATCCCGGAAGAATCAGTGCCCAGATCGTGTTCAGCATCTGCAGTCTCTGAATAACCAGATAGGTAGGGATCAGACCGCCGCCGAAGAACATGGTGATCAGGTAAAAAATGGTGATCGGTTTCTTTCCGGAGAAATTGCTTCTGGAAAGTGCATATGATGTCGGAAGCGTTACGATCAGGTTGACCATGACACCGCAGAAGGTGATGATCAGGGAGTTTAAAAAGCCTCTCATAACCTGGTCGTTTTTAAATACTTCTGCGTAGCCCTTCAGGGTAAATCCGATCGGGTGAAGCAGTACTTTACCACTCGATACGGCGCTTGGCGCACTGATGGATGAAATGATAACCCAGTACAGCGGATATGCCACAACAAACAGAACCAGCGTCAGGATAATGAAGCAGGCTGCGTCAAAAACGACGTCCTCTTTGCAGCGTTTTATTTTCTTTTTTGTCACTGCGGTATTTTCTTTACTCATGTTTTTGTTTCCTCCTACCACAGGCTGTTGCCCGAAAGTTTATCAGATATCGTATTGACAATGATCAGCATAACCATGTTTACGATGGTGTTGAACAGACCGATTGCTGAAGAATACGACATATCGTTGTTGATCAGACCGACCTTATAGACGTAGGTGGAAATGATCTCGGATACACTGGCATTCAGGTTGTTCTGCAGAAGGAAGGCTTTTTCAAAGCCGACGGAAAGAATGCTTCCGCAGTTCATAATCAGAAGAATGGTCGCGGTCGGCATGATCAGCGGAAGGTCGATGTGACGGATCAGCTGTAATTTCGTCGCGCCGTCTACCTTTGCCGCTTCATGCAGCTCCGGGCTGATGCCGGCGAGTGCTGCGAAGTAGATAACAGAGCTCCATCCTGTACTCTGCCATACGCCGGTCCACACATAAATGTGTCTCCAGTACGCTTTCTTCGCCATGAAGTTGACCGCCGGAATTCCGATTGCTTCCAGTACGTGGTTGATAACACCGACGGACGGAGACAGGAACAGAATGATCATACCGCACATAACTACGGTAGAAATGAAGTTCGGCGCGTAGGTGACGGTCTGGATCACTTTCCGGTATCTCTTATGGCGGAAGGAGTTCAGCATCAGTGCCAGGATGATCGGAATCGGGAATGATACGACCAGTCCGTACAGACTCAGGATCAACGTGTTCTTGATGGTGGATGCAAAGTATGGAGAGTTGAAGAATCTCTCAAAGTAGTACATGCCTACCCACGGGCTCTTAGTGATTCCGGCCGTCGCATTGAAGCGGCGGAACGCGATCTGTACACCATACATCGGAATGTAGCTGAAGATGAATGTCAGGATCACGCCCGGAACACAGAAAAGCCAAAGCGAGATGTCTCTCTTAAAGGCGCGGATGGTACGGCCTTTTTTCTTTGCTTTTGTTGGTTTCTCTTTCATTTCTCTCTTTCCTCCCTTTTAAAGGTTTCGTGTTTTCCTTGATTGTCGCATTTCCGGTCGTAAACATTTTGAACATTTTGCTTTCGCATCATCCTCGCGTGTTCCTTCTTTTTTGTGCAACTGCTACAATCAAATCTGTGATTTAAGATTTATCCAACACTGTTTTGTTGAATTTATTTTACCTTTTGTTACCTTATTTGTCAACCATTAATTGAACATATATACCAGTTTGTTACTTTTACGCAATTTAAGCAGGCGTTTTTTAGGCACTTTTCCTATATTTCGACGCGTTTTTCGGTTTTTCTGTCCCTTGCGGCCGTGATCCATGTTATCTTTTTTCGTATTTTCGTCCATTTCAAAGAAACAAAAAGGGAGAAAATACGTCGTTTTGTTTCGCAACATATTTTCTCCCTTTGTTCAGTTTTATTACTTTTTATATTATCTTCCGTCAAGCCTTACATTTCAGTTACATTTCCGCTCCACCATTTCTCTGCTCCATCCTCGAGCATCAGCTCATAGTCATGGCAGATCACTTCCGGTTTTCCCGGAATCTGGACAAAGTTCATCTCCTCTTTGGAAAGCTGGAACGAAACTTCTTTTTTCTCACCCGGTGCAAGAGAAATTCTGGTAAAAGCTTTCAGCTCTTTGATTCTCGCTACCACACCGCCGGAACGTTTCCGCACATACAGACACGGAACGGAGGTTCCTGCCATGGCACCGGTGTTCTCTACGGTAAACGAAACGGCAGCACCGTTTTCTTCTTTGTTCACGGAAACATCGCTGCACGCAAACGTCGTGTAGGATTTTCCCTCACCGAACGTATGCAGCGGCTGGCTCGTCATATCGCAGTATGCCGGAACGACGGAGGTACGGTAATTGTAGCACACCGGAATCTGACCGGCGTGGCGCGGCATGGATACCGGGAGACGGCCGGACGGATTCGTGGTTCCGTAGAGCATCTCTGCAACGGCCTTGCCGCCCATCGGACCCGGATAAAACGCATACAGAAGGGCATTCGAAGCATTTTCGATATCCTCGATGCAGTATGCTCTTCCTGCGATCACAACGGTTACCATCGGCTTGCCAAGGCGGGCAAGCTCTGCAACCAGTTCTTCCTGTGCTGCCGGGATGTGAACCTTTGCGGTGTCCATTCCCTCGCCGCAGTCCATCGAACGGCTGCCGGTTCCCTTGGATGCTGCACCGTTTGCATCGAACACAGCTCCGCCGAAACGGGAAGAAGAACCGCCGACAACAGCTACGATCACATCGCTCTTTGCTGCAAGTGCCAGTGCTTTTGCTTTCTCGTCCTCGTCAGCCTCTGAAAATTCACTTCCCATTGCATAGGAAACTTCCACGCCCTCCGGTGCTTCCTGTTTCATGCCCTGAAGGACGGTGACGCACTCGCTTTCCGGAACCGGCGGGGTGTAGTCGCCGAGCATGCAATAACGGTCTGCTGCGTGATAGCCGATCACAGCTACTTTTTTGTACTTCTTAGCAAGCGGCAGCACACTCTCCTCGTTTTTCAGAAGAACAGCGGACTCCCGTGCCAGGGAAAGAGATACTTCCGGGATCCCGGCTTCTTCCGGGGTGAGCATGTTTTCTTCCATATAAGGATGTTCAAACAGACCCTTTTCAAATTTCAGCTTCAGAACTTTGAGAACAGACTCGTCGATCTCGCTCTCATCGAGAAGTCCCTGCTCTACGGCCTCGCCGAGACGGCTGAACGCTTCATCCCAGAGGCTCACATCCACACCGGCTTTTCTCGCTGCAACGCCTGCATGCAGAGTATCACCCTCGGTATTCTTAAGGAAATCTACAGCCAAACCATCTGCCATCACAATGCCGTCAAAGCCCATTTCACCGCGCAGAACATCGCGGAGCAGCCATGCGTTTCTGTGGCAGTACACGCCGTCGATCTCGTTGTATGCCGCCATGATGCCTTCCACGCCTGCTTCACAGCACGCTTTTGCCGATGGAAAATGGATTTCCCGCAGCTCCCGCTCGCCGATTCTTGCAGCACTCGCGTTCACACCTCCGGTTGTCTCGCCCTGTGCGCAGAAGTGTTTTGCCACACTGCCGACACCGGTGGACTGCATACCGGTGACTGCCGCTTTTGCCATGGATGCGGCAAGGCACGGGTCTTCAGAGTAGCACTCCTCACTTCTTCCCCATCTCGGGTCGCGCGCCATATCGAGCGCCGACATCAGCGCCAGATCCACATGACCGCTCTTTAACTGTTTTCCGCATGCCTTGTAGCCTTCGGAAAGAAGTTCCGGGTCGAATGTTGCGCCTGCTGCCAGGTTGACCGGAAGCAGACCGCCGCCGAGCGCCTGATGGCCGTGCGGGCACTCGGTGCTCATCATCATCGGGATGCCGAGGCGGGAATGATCGATCACATATTTCTGTACTATATTATAGGCTTTTGCGGAAAGTTCCAGCACAATGCCGGTCTTCTCATCTTTATCTGCCCACGGATCGGCACGGTACAGGCCGTACAGGACGCCAAGCCCTCCCATGCGCTCTACTTCCTCTTTAAATTCCTCTGTCAGTGTAAACTCCTCACCCTGTCTCTCGTAAATCCGGAATCCGTACAGACGCTGATTTAACTGTCCTACTTTTTCCTGCAGCGTCATTTTTCCGAGCAGGTCTTTTGCGCGCTCTTCCGGGGAAAGGGCCGCATTCTGATATGCTTCCATTGTTTTTGTTTCCTCCTTGTCCTTCTCCTTATTTCAAGTGGCTTTATTGTACCGCATTCTTTTCATTTTGTCCACAGTAAGTTATCTTTCGTTCATTTTTGTTCATTTTAATGTTGAATTTTATTACTTCTGGTGTTATGATACCTTTTGTCGACACGTTTTCCGCGTGTTTTCTAAAAAAGCTTAACAGTAAATATTTGAAAGGGAGATTTTTACTATGAGTACAAACATCACAATTCCGGTTCCGGCAGTCCCGTTCGCACCGCCGGTTTACACCTGCCACCGCGCAAAAAAGCCGTTCGAGTTAGACGGAAACATCAACAAACCATTCTGGGAAGATGCCCCGTATACCGACGAATTTCTCGATATCGAAGGAAGCCACATGCCGCTTCCGCGCTTTGTCACCCGTGCAAAAATGCTCTGGGATGACGAGAACCTTTACGTAGCAGCCGTGCTTGACGGCGATGAAATCTGGGGACACCAGACCGAGCGCGACTCCGTCATTTTCCTCGACAACGATTTTGAAATCTTCGTTGACCCGGATTCTGATACGTACCATTACTATGAGTTCGAAATGAACGTTCTGAACACGGTATGGGATCTGTTTCTTTCCGAGCCATACCGTGACGGCGGAAGCGGCCTCAATGGCTACGACATGCACGGTCTGCGCACCGCTGTTCATGTAGATGGCTCCATCAACGATCCATCCGCAGAAAACAAGTGCTGGAGCGTTGAGGTTGTCATTCCGTTCGCTGCTCTCTATGAGTATCAGAAAGAACGCCGCGCACCGAAAAACGGAGAATTCTACCGTATGAACTTCTCCCGTGTTCAGTGGAAAGTGGACATCAAGGACAACACTTATGTAAAACGTACCAATGAAGCCGGAAACGTTCTCCCGGAGGACAACTGGGTATGGGCTCCGACCGGTGTCATCAACATTCATTACCCGGAACTCTGGTCTTTCGTTTTCTTCTCTGACGACCGCGACGACGCACCGTGTGACATCACGATTCCGGAGGACGAATACCGCAAATGGGAACTCCGCAAGCTGTATTACGCAGAAAACATTCTGTTTGAGACAACCGGTTCCTACAGCGACAGTCTTACCGTCTTACAGGAGACCCTTGCCGCTTACGCTCCAAATGACTTCAACAAAACCGTCAAAGCTCTTGACTACACCATTGAGACCACAAGCCACTCTTACCTGATCACCTGCCCGAGTGCCGACGGAGCACATTTACTCCTTCTGTCTTCCAATGGAAAGGTTGAAAAAGTTACACGTTAAGTGTATAATATGTGTTAGCACTCAAAATTTGTAACAGGATCGGTTTAAACTATGAAAAAAGTAACGTTACAGGAAATCGCGAACTCCCTGGGCATCTCCCGGACTACGGTCTGGAAGGTGTTCAGCGGACACGAAGGCGTCTCCGATTCCCTGCGCACCAAGGTCATCGCCAAAGCCCAGGAACTCGGCTATGCCATCCCGGAGGATTTTCAGTATCCGCAGAGCGCAGAGGAGACCACGCCGGTCAACATTGCAGTTGCCGTCTGCAGACCGGAAACCTCACTTTTCTGGATGACCATCATCCACCAAATTGCAAAAGTATTTTCGACACACAATGTCAATCTCGTTTACACGTATCTTCCGACTTCGGCGGATAAAACGTATTTTCTCCCGCCGACTCTTACAAACGGAAATGTTCACGGCATCATCGTTCTGAATGTGTACAACGAGCGTCTTCTGCGCCTGCTCGCAGAGACACAGATTCCGAAAGTGTTCCTGGACACTTCCTCTCTTGTTGCCCCGGATGAGCTGAACGGCGACCTGCTTCTCATGGAGAGCCGCACCAGTGTCCGCCGCATCACCTGCCATCTGCTCGAGCAGGGACGCACCCTTCCGGGCTTCATCGGTGATATCAGCTACGCACAGTCCAACCGCGAACGATATGAAGGTTTCTGCCAGGCTCTGGCGGATGCCGGTAAAAAGGTGGATTCTTCTCTCTGCCTGACGACACCGCTCGGCATCGATACGTACCGTGAAGAAATCGATACCTTCCTTTCTTCCCTGTCCCGCATGCCGGACGCTTTCGTCTGCGCCAGCGACTACGTTGCCTGCATTCTGATGCAGCTTCTCGAAAAACGGGGCTTACGCGTACCGGAGGACGTTGCAGTATCCGGCTTCGACAACAATACAGAGGATCTTCTGGCAGAACATCTGACGACCGTTCAGGTCTTCAACGAAGAACTCGGCGCACGTCTGGCACTCCAGATTCTGTACCGGATCAAATATCCGAACACGCCGCATGAAATTACGTATCTCGGCACCAACGTGCTGTACCGCGATTCCACCGGTGACTGATTTTATTTTTCATCTGTTTTCAAAAAAGACACCGTCTTCCCTTCCGGGACACGGTGTCTTTTTCTGTTGCTCGGCATATCAACAATTGGTCCAGTGGACCAATTGTGATTTCTATATTTTATTTCTGTTTTCTTACTTCGCGGTGCGGATGCGGATCGTACGGATCTCATACGGCTTGATCGTAAGCTCAATCTCGTTCTCCTTCACACCAAGCGCGCCCTCGATCGGGTTCTCGAGAAGGTCGGTCTCCTCAGCGGATGCAATTGCCTCTGCGCAGTGCAGGGTCACTTTCGTTCTTGCATTCTCCACCTCGTACAGACGAACGATTACGCCGTCGCCGTCCTCTGCCTTCTTCACAGTCTCAAGCACTACGTCGCGTTTGTCTACAGACAGGAATTCCATGCGGTCTTTCTCTGCTGCACCTGCAACTGCTTTTGCCGGTACGTTCAGGTTCAGAGCTTCCTGCTCGGTGCCTGCCTCACGCCATGTTCCTGCGTGCGGATACAGAGAGTAAGTAAAGAAATGCTCTTCCTGGTCTGCGGTCAGGTTCGGCTCAGTTCCGGATTTGATCAGAGTCTGCGTCATCACACGGTTCTTCATGGAATAGCCGTACTTGCAGTCGTTCATCAGGCTGACGCCGTAGCTTCCCTCTGAGATATCAGCCATTTGTGGCCGCATACTTCGAATCTTGCCTGATCCCAGCTTGTGTTGGTGTGCAGTTTTCTTGTCACATTACCGAACTGGATATCGAAAGTTGCCTCGTCGCTGTGAACGTCTACCGGGAAGTGAACTTTCAGTACATGCTCGGCGAACTTCCAGTCAACGTAGGTTTCGAAGTCGATTCTGCGGTCTTTTGCATAGAAATGGATCTGCTGGCGGATGACGGTGTCCATCACTTCGCGCTCAATTTCCAGTGTTGCGCGGACCGGACCGTTTTCTGTCCACTCCATGCGGCGTACACCCTCCACCTTCCAGGATTTCTCGGTATGGAAGATATCCAGGTTCCATGCGCTGTACTGCAGAGGTTTGTCCTCATAGATACGCAGCTCGTTGCCGGTTGTTCCGCTCTGAAGCACTTCGCGGTCATTCTCTTTATCAAACAAGGAAGTGAATTCACCGTTTGCATCGATCTGGATCGTGTAGAACGGAGTCTCAAGGGTATAGCCCTCTCCAGCTTCTGTTACAGCAAATGGCGTTTCCGCAGCGGCTCCGCTCGTCGGGCGCAGAACCTGATATCCTTTGGACGGCAGGTTTTCTGCATAGACAATGGCTCCGTCTTTCGTCTGCTGTACCGGATATACGGTGGTTCCGTCGGTCATGGCTTCTGCCGCGGTCTCACCGAGTACAACAACGTCGTTTCTTCTGTGGCCGAGAGTGTTCCATACGGTCACGCTCTCGTCTTTTGTTCCGCAGAGTGCTTCCATGCGCTCGCCGATCAGTTTTGCTGATGTCTCCGCAATCTCTGCATATTCTTTCTTCGTCTGCTCATATACCTCATGGATCGAGGAGCCCGGCAGAATATCGTGGAACTGGTTGGTCAGGATCATCTCCCACATGCGGTTCAGTTCTTCGGTCGGGTATGCTTTTCCGGCGTTTTCGGCCAGAACGGACAGAAGCTCTAATTCCATCATCGCGTACTCGCTCTTACGGTTGCCGCGTTTGTTGCGTGCCATCGAGGTGTATGTTCCGCGGTGGAACTCAAAATACAGTTCGCCGATCCAGGTTGGGAGGCGTTTGCTGTCTTTTACCTTCTCATGCAGCTCGTCGAAATACGTTCTCGCAAATGCCTGGCGTACTTTCGGCACACCTTTGATGCCTTTTTCCATACGTTTGGATGTCTCCAGCATTCTTCTGGTCGGGCCGCCGCCGCCGTCTCCGTAGCCGTAGCTGATCAGGATATCGTTGTTGATGTCCTTGTTCTGGTAGCGGTCCCATCCGCCCATGATGGCATCCGGGTGCAGCATTCCGTTGTATGTGGTAAAGAAGCTCGTCTCCGGCTGTCCGACGCCGAGCGTTGTGATCATATGAGTGAATACTTCACTTCCGTCGATGCCTTCCCAGTTCATCGTATCGTACGGCACTTTGTTGAACTCGTTCCATGCCAGTTTGGTCGTCATGAAGTAGTCAATTCCGCATTTTTTCAGAATCTGCGGCATCGCTGCGCTGTATCCGAAGACATCCGGCAGCCACAGGATCTTGTTGTCCACGCCAAACTCTTCTTTGAAAAAGCGTTTTCCGAACAGGAACTGGCGCACGAGGGACTCTCCTGAAGTCAGGTTGCAGTCTGCCTCAACCCACATGCCGCCTTCCGGCTCCCAGCGTCCTTCTTTGACTCTCTGGCGGATTTTCTCGTACACTTCCGGGTGTCTTTCTTTGACAAAGCTGTAGAGCTTCGGCTGGCTCGACATGAAGTGATAGTTCGGATACTCCTCCATCAGTTTTAATACCGTTGCAAAGCTTCGGCAGGATTTCTGGCGAACCTGGTCAATCGTCCACAGCCATGCCACATCAATGTGGGTGTGGCCGATGCACGTTGCCACAACTTCGTCCCAGCCGCCCATTTTTTCATAGATCTCTTCCTGGATGCATTTTTCTGCCTCTTCGATGGAAGCGTAGAACTCTTTACTGTACGGCTTGCGCAGGTCCAGCAGATTGATCGTGTTGGTCAGTGCGGTTTCGAGATCCAGACGCGTTTTATTATCCTCGTCCATACGGTTCAGGCCCTGCATCGGAACGATAAGGTCGTAATAGATCTCCTCGATTTTCGCATCATGCTCCTCAAGGTCTGCCAGCAGACGGAACTCGCTGTGCAGCGTTCCGGTGTAGGACTGCAGGTCAAGCTGGATTTTTTCACCGGCCTTTGCGTTTTCTCTTACAAGTACTTCGCGGTGGTTGATATCCATACCCTGGATCACTTCGCCGTTTGCAAACAGCAGGAACTGCGGGTTTCTTCCGTCATCCCAGTCGTCCAGTCCTGCATGGACTCTCATCCAGAGATTTTTTCCATCGAAACTCTCCGGAATGGTGATGGTGGTGCGGAACCAGTAATGTTTGTCCGGTCCGTACCAGCGGTCATTGACCGTATCAAACGATGTCCACGGCTCTTTTGATGCATCGGCCTCTGCCGGTGTGATATAGCATCCGTTTTTCACCTGCATATCGGTGATTTTGATTTTCTGTGAAATCGAAAGTCTTGCCAGTTCCTGGCAGATCACGTTCACACGCTCTTTTACAAATTTCATAGTGCCTCCTTATGCTTTCCATGGGGTCATTTTTAAAAAGAAAGTCCGCCGGACCTGCAGGCTTCTTTCACCCGTAAGCCCGGCGGACTTGTCGCTTTTTAAGTTATCTTATAAATCAAAGGCTATTCTCTTTCACATAGTTCAGCAGCTCATCTACGGTTGTGAATGCCATACCGGTTACAGTATCTGCGCATCCGTAGTAGATAGTGATTCTTCCGGTTGCTGCATCGCTTAAGGTTGCGCACGGGAATACTACGTTCGGAACATCACCCATGCACTCGTACTGGGTGATCGGAGCCATAATATAGTCTTTCGTTCTGTATTTTACTTTCCACGGCTCGTCGATATCAAGCAGTGCGCATCCCATACGATATACGTATCCGTTGCAGGTTGTGATAACGCCGTGGTAGATCAGCAGCCATCCCTCATCTGTTTCGATCGGAACCGGGCCGGCACCGATCTTGGTGCACTGCCATGCAGACTCATCGCCGCGGACCGGGCTCATCATGTGACGGTGTCTTCCCCAGAATTCCATATCTTTACTCTGGCTGACAAAGATATCGCCGAACGGTGTATGGCCGTTGTCGCTTGGACGGCTCATCATCATGTAGTAGCCGTTGATCTTTCTCGGGAACAGCACGCCGTTACGGTTGAATGGAAGGAATGCGTTCTCAAGCTGAACGAATTTCTTGAAGTCATAGGTGTAAGCAACACCGATGGTCGGGCCGTGATAGCCGTTGCACCAGGTTACATAGTATTTGTCGTCGATTTTGCAGACACGCGGGTCATAACGGTACTCTCTTGTCAGAATCTCCTCGTCAGCGCCCTCAAATTTGATCGGTTCATCCTCGATCTCCCAGTGGATACCGTCTTTACTTCTTCCAACGAAGATGTCCATGCTGATGGAACGGCTGTCGCAGCGGAATACACCTACGTATCCGTCCTCGAACGGTACGACTGCGCTGTTGAAGATACTGTTGGAACGTTTCTGCTCGTAACGGCCGATGATCGGGTTCTGATCATAGCGCCATACCGGCATGTGCTCTCCTGCTGGTTTTTCCTGCCAAGGCATATCCGGCAGATTGTTTCCGATGATTTTACTCATGATTGTTTCCCTCTGTGAAAATTATTTTTTTCTTTCTCTCTTGTCACGCCATACGGACATTTTTGATCTTTCGATCCGATACTTCTATCTTCGTCCATTTCTGCGCAAAAGTCAAGTGTTTTTGTTCACTTTTATGTAAATTTTCGTTTTCTTTGTTACTTTTTATCGTTCATTTATTCTCTTTTTCTGTTCATTTTGTTTACAAACAGATTTTTTTATTTTTCGTACGGTTTTCTTCCCCGCAGAATATCGGCATACCAGAATACAATTTCCGCAATGTGGTGCAGATCGCCTTCTTTGCTGATGCTTCTCCAGGACGCTTTATACTTCATAAACCAGGTTTCCAGCCGTCCCGCAAGTGCCGCGCAGGCTGCCTCATCTTTTTCTTTTCCAAGCTCGATATCACACAGTCTCGCACCCGTCTCATTCCAGATGTCAATCGCTTCCATCGTGAGTTCCAGCACCGGAACCATTGGACGGCAGGATTCTTCCAGAGCACCGGCTGTCTTTTTCAGTTCTTTTTTCAGAGCCGCAATTGTTTCCTTTGCAGCTGCACGCTTCGCCTCATCCTGGATTCTCGCGTCAAACAGCGCATTCCGGTTGTTCGGATGACCGAGCACTTTTTCCTCGTAAACGACGTTGGCATCCCACCAGTCAAAGATGGAGCATTCTGCCGTTTTTGCCATATAGGAAACGAATTTTCCGCTCCGGTCGCCGTAGGCCAGACGGGAAATCTGTTCATTCAGCTCCTCAAAGCTGTCGGTATCGTCTCCCCAGGAGAAGACGGCTCCATAGATCATGCCAGGAAGGGAAAAGTCCGGCTGATTGATGTGGCCGCAGTCACCCCAGTCTGTGTTCAGAACACCTTCCGCATGGTATTTTCTCGCATAGCCGCACATCCGTGCGATATTTTTGTAGCTGTTCTCCACCAGGTTCATCCACTGGTTCCAGCCGCCGACCCCAGGACAGAGATACTGTCTTGCACCAGCTTCCGCCATCACTTTTGCCTCATGCTCTCTCTGCTCGGCTGCATAGCCCCAGGTCAGGCAGACGGTTTCCTCTGGCAGCTCTTTGATCAGCTCCGGCTGTGCGCAGATGATATCGCCCCAGAACATCGGCTTTTTGCCTTTTGCCACGAGAAACTCGCAGAGCTCTTTTACATAGTCGATATACAGGCGGTGAACGCCTTTCTCGTCTGCCAGCGGTTTCGATTTTCCTTTTCCAAGGTCGAACGTTTCGTCCGCGCAGATGTTGAATTTATCCGTGGCAAAAAGCGCCATGTACTCCTCGATCATGGCCTTGATCAGCTCGATCGCTCTGCCGCCGGAGACATCCACCGTGTGATGCTGCATCCGGTCCCAGAAGGAAAACGGCTCTTTCCAGCTGTCTGGGAATTCACAGAGGTCGCCATAGCTCTTTGTGGAGAGCAGCATGTACAGATGGCCGAACGTTGCGATCGACGGCACCAATTCGATATGAAGCTTTGCGCAGTACGCATCCAGCTCGCGGATTTCCTCTGCCGTAAGCGGCGTCTCATCGCGCCACATCTCGGAAAGTCCGGAGAACAGATACGTGTGCTCCACATAGAGCTGCAGCTGGTTCAGCTTGTAGTACGCCATGCGGTCTGCCACCTGTTTTAAATAGGAAAGTGTCAGCACACGGCCTCTCGTCTCATCGAGATAATAGCCGCGCACCGGCAGATCCGGCTCATCCTCGATCCGCACGGCAGGAAGCAGTGCACCGTATTCGTGCATCATCTGGCACAGCGTCTGCACACCGTAGAGCACGCCGGCTCCGTCTCCGCCCTGGATGCGGATTTCCTCCTCTGTCACCTGCAGCACATACTGCTGGCTTTTCCTTGTCTCATCCAGTTCCAGCACAATCGCGCCGGTCTCTTTTCTTCCCGGAACGCCGTATCCGATATCGTACTGCATTCCGGTTTCCTTTTTGATTCCCTTCTGCAGCACTTTCGCATACGTATCCCCATTTCCCAGCAGTCTGCCATCCAGTACAATTCTGCCGTCATAGCAGAGTGCATGTTCCCCCGTCAGGAGTTTTACCTCTTTTGGTTTTGGTAAAAATTTCATTTTCCTTCTCCTCTTGTTTTTTGTTTTCTTTGTAACCATAGAACTTTCACTGAACGTTAAGTAACATTTTGAAACCACTTTTCTCTTCTCCCCCATCCTACCATATTTTTTCCACATATTCCACAATAATTTGTAATTTTCTTCAATTTTTTTCAAAATTTCTTCCTGTTCTGCTCTTTTATATGTAAAGTAACTTTTGTTTCCCATTTTCATTCCGGAACAAAATCTGTTTTTTCGGATGAATGCGATCATCGGCTTTACCGCTCTGGCTGCCGCCCACGTCAATCAGCCGGACCAGGTGCAGGAATACCTGAACAAGATTTCCACCTCCGGCCAGCACCTTTTTCCGCCTGAACCAGATTCTGCTGAATCTGCTGAGCAATGCCACGAAATTCACACAGAACGGCAGCACCATCATTGTCCGTATTATTCAGAAACCGTACTATAAAAAAGGGTATGCGCTCTACGAATTCCACGTCCGCGACAACGGCATCGGCATAAGCCGGGAATTCCAGGAGCACCTCTTTGAATCGTTTACACGCGAGGAGACTTCTACGGTCAGCGGCATTCAGGGTACGGGACTTGGCATGGCGATCAACGTCAGCCATATGGTACAGGAAATCGCGATGGAGCTCCTTTCGAACGCCGGATTTTCCGTCAGCCTTGCAGACGACGGCGATGTTGCCGTTGAGACGCTCCGCACCGCAGCGCCGGATCAGTTCGATCTGGTGCTGATGGATATTCAGATGCCGAAACTCGACGGATACTCTGCAACGCGCCAGATCCGCACGCCGGACGGCGCCATTGCCAAAGTGCTTGGCTGATTCCCCTTTCTTATCTGCCGGAACCGTGAATTTTCTCTTACTCGAAAAAGAGGAGAAAAAGTTCACGGCTCCGGCAGATTTTTTCTTGCATTCTTTCGGGGAAGTGTGCTAGAGTGAAGGTATCATATTTTATAAGAGGTGCTTATTTTGGATATTAATTACGAGTTATATAAGGTTTTCTATTACGTTGCCACCACACTCAGTTTTTCCGAGGCCTCCAAGCTGCTTTTTATCTCGCAGTCAGCGGTCAGCCAGTCGATCAAGGTACTGGAGAAAAAGCTTGGAATCACGCTCTTTATCCGCAGTACAAAGCGCGTGCAGTTAACGCCGGAGGGAGAAACGCTGCTGCGCCACGTAGAGCCTGCGATCAACCTGATTGCGCGCGGTGAAGCACAGATTATGGAAGCGGGAACGCTTGGCGGCGGCCAGCTCCGCATCGGCGCGAGCGACACAATCTGCCGCTATTTCCTTGTTCCGTACCTGAACCGTTTCCACCGCTCCTTTCCGAATGTCCACATCAAGGTGACAAACCAGACTTCGACCCAGTGTGTCGATCTGCTGGAATCCGGCCAGGTGGATTTCATCGTGACCAATTATCCAAACTCGCATCTTTCCAGCCGTCTTCAAACGATTCCGATTCATTCGTTCCACGATATCTTCATCGCAAACGGCGAATATTACCCGGAACTGGAAAACAGGCCGGTTCACTTAAAAGAGCTGCTGCAGTACCCGATTCTGATGCTCGACCGCAAGAGTACGACGAGTGAGTTCCTGCACAGCCAGTTTCAGCGGTTCCAGCTCGACCTCGTGCCGGAAATTGAGCTTGGCAGCAACGATCTTCTGATCGACCTGGCGAGTATCGGCCTTGGCATCGCGTTTGTGCCGGACTACTGCCTTGTAAAAGAGACGGCGGCCTTCCAGCTCGACCTCGTGGAGGAGCTTCCGCCGCGCCAGCTTGTCGTTGCCCACAGCTCCCATCTGCCGATCCCGCAGGCGGCAAAAGAGTTCATGAGCATGCTGGAAAAAGGCGCCGAATAACTTTTTCCGATCTATACGTCAAAAGAGGCAGGATCCTCAAGAAATTTTTCTGGATCCCTGCCTCTTTTTCTGTTTTTATGATCCGTTCTGGATTTACTGCTCGCTGCCGTCTTTCTGCACCGGTTCGGATGCTTCCGCTTTTTCCGGGCTTTCTGCATCCGCTGCTGCCTTTCCGGCTTCTGCTTTCAGATACTCTTTGAGCTCTTCCGGGCTGGAGATCTGAATGTTGCGGTTTACTTTTGCATCGTATGTATCGGCTCTCATGATTTCGGAGAGATCGACACCGGTCGCCTCTTTCATCGACTCAAACAGCTTTGCCATCACCACCGGCACATTGCCCGCTACGGAGCCGATGCCGTTGTCTTCGCTTCCGCCGCCGATGATCGTAATCTTGTCGATCTGGCTGAGCGGCTCTGCGATCTTTCCGGCGATCTCCGGCAGAACCTTGATCATCATCTCTGCCATTGCGGCTTTGTTGTAGCGCTGGTAAGCCTCAGCTTTCTTCTCCATACCTTCGGCCTCTGCAAGTGCCTGGGCACGGATGGATGCGGCTTCCGCCTCACCTTTTGCCTTGATACCGAGTGCTTCCTGCTCCATCGCATAGCGCTGGGCTTCTGCCTGGGCTTTCTTTGCCTCCGCCTCGCGGATTTTTTCGAACTGGTCTGCCTCTGCGTCTTTCTGACGGCGGTACAAATCTGCCTCTGCCTGCTGCTGTTTTGCGTAACGCTCGGCCTCGGCTTTCTTCTTGACTTCTGCCTCGAGGGATTTCTCGGTTACTTCTACTTCTCTGGCACGGAGCTCAACCTCGCGCTCCTGACGGGCGATGTTCGCATTCGCGGAAGTGATTTCCAGCTCTTTTCTCTGCTGCTCTTCCTGAATCTTGTACGCTGCATCTGCCTCTGCCTTTTTGATATCGGACTCTTTTTTCAGCTCTGCCGACTTGATTGCCAGATCGTTGTTTTTCTTTGCGATCTCGGTCTCGGCAAGAACGCGCTCATCGTTCGCCTCTTTATTTGCACGCGCCTGGGCAATTTTGATTTCTTTCTCGGAATTGGCACGGGCGATCGCCGCAGATTTCTTGATTTTTACGATATTGTCGATACCGAGGTTTTCAATGACCTGATTGGAATCAACGAAATTCTGTACGTTGAAGCTGATGATGTCAAGTCCCATCGCAGCCAGGTCCGGTTCTGCATTTTCTTTGACCAGCTCCGCAAACTTCTGGCGGTCGGAAACCATCTCTTCCAGACGCATCTTTCCAACGATCTCACGCATGTTTCCTTCAAGGACTTCTCTTGCAACCTTGGCAATATATTCGCTGTCGCGGTTCAGGAAGTTCTGGGATGCTTTCTGGAGCTTCTGCGGTTCGTCCCCGACTTTGATGTTGACGGCTGCATCCACCTGAATATTGATGTAGTCAGCGGTCGGAACGGCGTCGCTCGTCTTCACATCGATCGCTACCAGCTTCAGACTCAGCTTGTCCAGCCGCTCAAAGAATGGGAGCTTGATGCCGGCTTTACCGATCAGGATCCGCTGGCCTTTTTTGAAACCGGAAATAATAAATGCGGTATCCGGCGGCGCCTTCACATAACCGCTCGCCAGAATGGCAAGAATGATCACCACAACGGCGATCACGGCAATCATGGTTGCATGTTCGAATACAAATTCCATCTTGTTTCCTCCCTTTTTTCTGCGGATGCTTTTCGCTCCGCGTTCTGCTTTTGTGTCTGTGTTATTTTCACTATAGCATTTTTTGCGGGATAAATACAACTGCATTATTATTACGATTTTGTAAGATTTCTGTTCGGGCAAAAACAATCCGCTGGAGCAGATTCTGATATGCCTTGCAACAAAAAAACGAAGGAGCTTCTTTTTACAGAAACTTCTTCGCCTTTCCTTTTTTTCACTGATCCTGCTCTTATGCTCTTTCGACAATCTTCTCCAGCGCTTTTGTGATCGCTGCTTTCAGCTCCGTCTGATCTGCCGGTGTCTTGACGGCCAGCTGACGGATCAGTGCTGTTACGTGATCGTCTCCAACCTCACCAAGGCTCGTAACGGCCGCGATTTTTACGTCTACATCGTCTACTTCCAGAAGAGAAGTCAGAATATTAACAGAACCATCATTTCTCGAAGCTGCACAGGCTTTTGCAAGCGCTACCTGCGTTGTCTTGTCCGAATCCAGATACTGTTTTCTTAATTTGTCCCATTTTCCTTTTTCCACCATTTTTTTCAGCTTGTCTTCCGATGCCTCTTTTGAACCAAACATTGTAAATCCTTCTTTCTTTTTGCTCTTATTTTTGGTGGATGCAGCAACTGCCGCGGCGAATCAAAAAGGTTCGTAGTGTTTTTGCTGTCGTCCCTGTCATGTCCGCCACATTGTAACCATGCTCTCGTCCATAACAGAAATTATACTCCTTTTCTTCTGGTTTTTGAACAGAAATACTATAAAGTTTTTATAAAAATTGTTACTTTTTCACATTTTTTTCTTGTTGTTCTGCTTTTTATTTCAGATATCCCGTATATTCCGCCGTATGCAGCAGTTTATTGGCGTTTTCCACGCGCTCCTTGGTCGGCGGGTTGATGCCTTCGAGTTTGTATGGGATTCCTAAGGTTTCCCATTTGAATACGCCGAGGGTGTGGTATGGGAGAACCTCTACGCGCTGTACGTTGTGCAGGCTGTGTAAAAACTCATCGAGGCGAATCAGGTATTCATCGTAGTCGCTGCGTTCCGGGACGAGGACGTGGCGGATCCAGACTGGTTTGCCGATCTCGTCAAGGTAGCGCGCCAGATCGAGGATGTTCTCGTTGGTGCAGCCGGTCAGCTCTCTGTGCGCCTTGTCGTCAATCAGCTTGATATCGAGCAGCAACAGGTCGGTGTATTTCATCAGCTCATTAAATTTGCTGAAATACGGCTCCTCTCTTGTGAACGGATTTCCACTGGTATCCAGCGTTGTGTGAACGCCGTTCTTTTTTGCCTTGCGGAACAGCTCGATCAGGAAGTCGATCTGCAGCAGCGGTTCTCCGCCGCTTACAGTAATGCCGCCCTTTTCGCCCCAGTAATTTTTGTAGCGGAGCGCCTTTTTCAGCACCTCATCTGCGGTCTGCCAGTCGGCATCTTTCATCGTCCAGGTATCCGGGTTGTGGCAGAACTGGCAGCGCATGTTGCAGCCCTTCACGAAAATCACGTAGCGTACGCCAGGTCCGTCGACGGATCCGAAGCTCTCGATCGAATGGATCGCGCCCTTTACCGGGCCATTGTTATTCTGATTCATTTCACTCATATTTTTTCCTCTTCTTTCCAACTTACTATCTTTCTATTTTTCTGTATTTTCCGG
This sequence comes from Blautia sp. AF34-10, assembly GCF_003477865.1. NCBI lineage: Bacteria > Bacillati > Bacillota > Clostridia > Lachnospirales > Lachnospiraceae > Blautia > Blautia sp. AF34-10. The sequence goes on along the minus strand of NZ_QUED01000029.1, from coordinate 9,509 downwards.
TCAAATTTCAGGGTTCTGCTTGATTATACGGAAATCCGCGGTTCTTTTCAAGTCATTTCCATGTACAAAATCGAACACATGGCAGGATAAAAATTTGGTTCGCTATATTGCATTATGATATAGTCTGTGTTATGATCTACTCAACAAGGAGGTGTTCATATGAATCCACAACTCAAAAAGGGCGTCCTCGAGCTCTGTGTCCTCTCCCAGCTGACAAAAGAGGACAAATACGGCTATGAGCTGACAGACGCCATTTCCCGCGAAATGTCCATCGCCGCAGGAACGCTCTATATGATTTTAAAACGACTCAAGGAAGCCGGTTACGTGGAAACGTATCTGCAGGAATCCGCATCCGGCCCTGCCCGGAAATATTACCATCTGACTGAAGCAGGAACAGCTTATCAGCAGGAGAAAAAACAGGAATGGCTGGATTTCACCCAGCAGATCAACCGACTGATTTCAGATGAAACGATCTGACGATAGAAAGGAAAATCATGATGAATACAACGTATGAAACTTATATGAATGCATTGAAACAGGGCCTTGCATCCTTTGATTCTGCCGCCGCAGAGGAAATTTTAAACGATTTCGAATCCCATTTCGCCGACGCCCGCAGCCAGGGTCTCTCCGATGAGGAAATCTGTGCGGAACTCGGCAATGTCGACGATGTCCTCGAATTTTTCCGTCAGGAATATGCCACAACGGAGCAGCCTGTTGCAAACGTGCTGCCACAGGAGAAAACCCACTCCAATTCTGAAGAAACACATCCGAACTACCCGTACGCCCCTTCCACCGCCATCACCGCTATGGAAATCTCCCTGCGGAACGCTTCTGCCGACTTTGCTCCGGGCACTTCCGCTTCGGTTGAGTTTGACTTTTCCGGCGACTTCGATCCGGACCGCTTCGAGGCAGGCATTGATGGCAATACGTTCTGTCTGCGAGAGAAAAAGCTCATCCCTTCCGTATTCTGGAAACATCTTTTCTGCAATAATCACCAGAAAGAGGTGTTCTCCTTCCAGGTGCCGTCCACCGTACAGAAGCTGACGCTCCGCTCTTTGAACGGCGCGGCCGGGCTTGATACCCTCTCCCTTACTACGCTCGAAATTTCCGCCACAAACGGCAAAATCACCGGCGATTCCCTTTCCGCATCCAGCTGCCGCATACAGGCTGCGAACGGAAAGATCGTCCTGACCCGTCTGCGCACAGACAGCCTCGATGTTTCCGCCACAAACGGCAGACTTGAAATCACCGGCGACTGCTCCCGCGCAGCTTTAAACGGTGTCAACGGCAAAGTCCTCTTCGAGGGAACCTGTTCCGAGTCCCTGACAGCAAAATCCGTCAACGGTTCCGTGAAACTCCATCTCCCGCACGACCTTGCCGATGCGTCCATTCATGCATCCACGACAACCGGAAAAATCCGCCTCGTCTCCAATGGAAGAACGGATTCCTACACAAAAACATTCACCCGCTCCGGTATTTCTGCATTCACCATTCAGGCAAGTACCGTCAACGGAAATGTCCTGCTCTCTGACTTGCCGGCAGAAAACTGACAAAAAAGAATGGACTGGATAAAATGTTTTTCTTTAGTCGACTGATATGTAAGAAGAACACTGACTACAAAATCAGTGTCCTTCTTTCTTCCTTTACATATATTTCATAATAGTCGGCAATAATACATTCATATCTATTGGTTTTGCAACATGATCATTCATGCCACTTGCCAAAGCCATCTTCTTATCTTCTTCAAACGCATTTGCTGTCATTGCAACAATTGGAATCTGCGATTTGTTACCGTCTTTCAGTTCTCGAATTCTCCTGGATGCTTCATATCCGTTCATAATCGGCATCTGAATATCCATCAGAATCAGACTGTAGTAATTTTGCTTTGCTTTGTTAAACATATCAATACATGCAACGCCGTTCTCCGCTCTTTCTATCATGATTCCCTCTTCCGTCAAAAGTTCCGTTGCAATTTCTGCATTCAAGTCATTATCTTCTACCAAAAGAACCCTTTTTCCTTCCAGTTTTTTGATATTCAACTGACCGTCTGCATGTTTCGGATTCCTTTCTTCCGCATTTGCTATTTTTAATGGAAGCGTGATTGTAAAAGTAGAACCTGCTCCCGGTTTGCTCTGAACTGTGATCTTGCCATCCATTAAATCCACCAGTTTCTTCACGATTCCCATGCCAAGTCCGCTACCTTCTATTCCGCTGTCTGACGAAGATCGTTCCTGTGAAAATGATTCAAAAATATGTTTTTGGAATTCTTCTGACATTCCGATTCCGTTGTCTGCTATGATAAGCTCTAATACACTCCAACCTTCTTTTTCGCCGGGATATTGGTTCAATGTACAGCTTATGTTACCGCCTTCACCCGTGTATTTCACAGCATTACTCAAAATGTTAATCGTAATTTCAGATGATCTTGCATCATCCATATGCAGGTATGGATATCGAATGTTCTTATTGACTTTCAGTGTTTGATGTTTTTCTTCTATCGGTTTTCTAAACATATCAATACATAAATCAAAGTTTTTAGAAACATCTGTTATTGTTTCATCCAGCGTTGCTTGGTTGTTTTCGATTCGTGCTAATTCAAGAATGTTATCAATCAAATGCAGCATTTTCTTTCCGCACAATAATATTTTTTCAAAGTAATCCTCTAATATAGTTGGCTCCTTTAAATGTTTCTCTCCCAATTCTGCATATCCAATGATTGCATTCATAGGGGTACGAATATCATGAGACATATTAAATAGAAATGTTGATTTTGCTTTGTTAGCTGAATCGGCCAGTCTTGCAGCTTCCTGCAACAGTTTTTGCTGTTTCTGCTCATTTTCTTTTTGCTTCTTATATACAGAATATCCACAGGTACATAATATTACCAAAATACACGCTGTAATGCATCCCAGTACAATACTTAACTTATTCGTCTTCTCAACCATTCCATACGCTTTCTGCATATCCATTTCTATGCAGAAAGCACCTATCACTTCATTAGATTCATCTTCCGCTGTCACAGGATAACAGGCTGTAAAAATAGGTCCCCATGTTGTATCAACAATATCCTGAGAATATACTGTTTTTCCAGAAAGTGCTTTTTCTATATAAGGAACCATCTCCTTTTCAATCGGATCTCCTGGATGTCTGACGTCACCAGCCGATGGATCCAGTCCGTCTACAACGTAAATCAATCTACCGTCTTCATTTCTGGTTGCTGTGTAAATATATCTCGTAGAATTCAGCGTTCTGATTTCATTCATATATGTCGACATATTCTTGAATAGTTCTGTATTCTCATCAGCTTTACTTTTTATTTCATTAAAATCTTTTCGTCCCAGTCTGTTATTTACCAGCTTATGAACCGCATCTGCACTGGAAATATCTCGTTCAATTTCTGTTTTCAGAGCAGTTTTGGTATATGCTTGTTGTAAAATAAAAGTATATGCAACAACAGCCAAAATCACCATTGCCAGAAGGAATACCAACCGTCCCTCAAAAATTTTCCAATGATTTACCGGATTTTGATCTTTTCTTTTTTGTTTTATATAGTTATTTTTCATCATCGTATTTCACATGCCTTTTATCTAATTTTAATTTAATACAAAAACGTCTCAACTCTTCACGTATTTTGCAAACATGGGTTACATTTCCAGACTCATCCCTTTTTTACAGTAAAAAGCATCCTGTGCCAACTGCCATCACACATACGGTATTCTGTGGAAATGCATTCTTCCGCCTTCAATCTTGCTGAAAGTGTAGAGATATCCAGAAATGGACGGATCAGCGAGCGGTATTCAGATGCAGCCATTGTATCACAAAACTGATACAGTTTCTGTTCTGTCATAACAAAATCCTCTCTCTATGTTTCCTGTCTGCTTATCCCATGCAACTGGAAGGCTCCTGATTGCTGCGGTTGCCTCATAATCATTCATGACAGGCATTTTGCTTTCTCAACTCTTCGCTTATGGTCTGCTTAATTTTTTCATCATCCAACGGCTTTGCAAGATGTGCGTTCATTCCTGCTTCCATACACCTTTCGGCATCTTCCCTGAATGCATTTGCAGTCATAGCAATGATAGGAATTGTTTTTGCATCCTGCCGATCCAGAGCTCTTATTGTTCTTGCAGCTGTAAGACCATCCATCACCGGCATCATAACATCCATTAAAATAACATCGTATGTTCCCGGTTCGGAAGCTTCAAAATGCTGAACAGCTTCTAACCCATTGTTCACTGTTTCTACTTTAGCTCCATTTTCCGTCAGCATAAATTCTGCTATTTCCACATTCAGCTCATTATCTTCAACCAGCAATACCCGGATATCTGATATATCTGCATCAAAATCTTCTTTTTCTTCTGGCCGTGCATTCGTATCAATTTTAAATGGAAGTATTACAGTAAAACAACTTCCTTCACCAAGCTTGCTTTCAACGGTTATGGTTCCGCCCATCTTTTCTACAAGTTGTTTCACAATAGGCATTCCCAGACCTGTCCCATTATAATCAGAACGTGGGGAATTATCTGCCTGTACAAATGGAGTAAACAATTCATTTTTTATAAATTCTTCTGACATTCCAATTCCATTATCTCTTATTTTAAATTCACATGTCATGTGATCTTCTGATCTTTCAATCGTTCTCATACTCATGTAAATAGAACCATTCACCTTATTGTACTTCATACTGTTTGTAAACAGATTCATCAATACTTTTTTCAGATGAACTGCATTGCTCCAAACATATATACCACTGTAATCATCATGTTCTCCTATAACATGAAGTCCTTTTTCTTCTGCCTGAAAGTATAGCGACTCCGTGATTTCTTTACATACCTGATCCAGATTGATGGATTCATCACCAAAAACCACGGTATCCGATTCTAACTTTGCCATATCCAAAACATCATTTACCAATGATAATAGCAGTTTCGAAGACTCATTTATTTTATTCAGGCAATCTTTTGCCCGCTCACCATCATTTCCGCTTTTTTCAAGAATTGTAAGCATGCCCATAATGCCATTGATCGGTGTCCTGATGTCATGAGACATGTTATTTAAAAAGGAAGTCTTAGCCTTATTGGCACTCTGTGCTTCTACAAGTGCATTTTGTAATTCCTGCCGTTTTTCTTCCAGTTCCTGATTCAGTTTTAATGCCTGTTCAGCAGATTTCTTGAATCTTTCCTCCGCACGTTTTGACTTCTTCCAAGAACGAAGAATGATACACAAAACAATGAAAAAAGAAATTCCAACGATAAGTGAAACTGGCAGTAAATTATCCTGAATAAAATCCCTCACTGTAACTTTTCGTGAGGAAACATTATACGAAACTACTGCACCCGAAAATTGAGCTGTAGGCATAGATGTCAGTGTTTTATTCAGAATGGACAAAAGAACCGGTTCTCCCTGCTGAACAGCAAATGAAACATCAGCTTCTTTTGTCAGGAAAGCGCTATGAAGCTTATTATTTTTCAAATAGTTTGAAACAGTACCTGAATTGCTTACAATACAATCTGCCTCCCCTTTCTGCATTGCTTTTACTGCTGCATCTGATGTCTCATATTCCATAACCTTCCATTGTGGATAATTGTATGAAAGATATGCTTTCAATACAAAATTATCTTTTTCAACAGCAGCTACATTCTCTTTATTCTCATCAAAAGAATCCTTTGCCGTAATTGCTGCCATATTGAGAGTCAACAGCGTATCCGACAAAGCAAATCCATTTGTTTCCGCAAAGTATGGATTCTGGTTTGCATGAAAAATCAGGTCTATTTTTCCATCCTGCAATGCCTGAAGCAGTTCACTTCTTGTATCATACCCCTTTAATTCAAATTCCAGAGTCTGACCTTGCAGACAATTTTCTGCAAGATCCACATAATCTGTAATAACACCTGTCAGTTTACCTGTTGATGGATCTACACTGCTGATACCTCCATCCTGATTCAGATACCCTATCCGGATTGCACCATGCTGCCCGATCCACTCACTTTCTTCTTTTGAAAGAAACGAGCTGCTCTGTGCAGAAAGATAACGCCTGTAGAGATCATCTGTGTAAAATGGGTTGTCATCCTTGATTCTGCGCATAGCACTATCCAATGCTTCTTTGATATCCGGACGTTCTGGATTTATAGCGAAATAGATTTCTGTCTCTCCAATACTTGTAAGCGGTGAAATATCCGATTCTTCCCAACGGGATTCTTCTACCGAAACGAAGCAGTCAATTTCATGTTTCGATAGTTTGTCCATAATTTCTGTGGTTGTAGAAACATTGATATGCTTCGTATGCAGACCATATTTTGATTCCCATTCATTAAGCACATCCTCCACTATATTATCTTTAGACACACCAATATTTTTTCCCTCAAAAGAATCCAAATTTCCTGCTGTAAGATCCATATTGGATGCATCCGTATAGATGTAGTATTTCTCTTCCCCCATAGGCATATCGGAAAAAAGCATATTTTCAGCACGTTCGTCTGTATAGGAAATGCCACCAAGAATATCAATCTCTCCATTTTCCAACTGTGTAAAGCAGTTTTTCCAATCACTTGTTATGTATTTATATGTCCATCCTGCATAACCTGCAATATCTTGAAGATACTCATAACCATAGCCGCTTCTTTCTCCCTTTTCATTGACTACATTATAAGTTTCCTCAAAAGATCCTACCCGGATAACATGATCAGAATTTTCTTGGGCAGATGTGGAAACAGGAAAAACAACCAAACATATCATTATGCAAAATATAAAATAACAAAATTTGAAATTTCTTATATTCTGTACTAATTTGCACTTCTTCATCTTTCTCCCACCCTCCAGGCTACAGTCGCTTGCTTGCTTGCAGATTTTAATTTTACATTCATTAATGTTCAATACCCCCACAACATTTTTATAAATATCTTTGCGACAGCTTCTGCTGTACTTTTACTATAATTATACTCTACAGCCAACTTGTGTCAATTTACTAACAGAGTAATTACATTCTTTTACTCCTTAATCTTGCTATTACTCTCCCCACAAATAGAGCCAAACTAGAGCCATTCGATAAAACAAATGCCGAAAACCCGCATAAATACAGGCTTTCGGCATTTTAGTCCGTTACTCGAACTCCTTTGCGGACTGCGTTTCATGACACGCAAAGGCTGTTATTAGAGGTTTATGTTTCAAACACGCGTTCTGATTTTTCGTTTTTCGCACCGCTTATGAAGAAATAAACTCCAAAATAACTCCATTTTACTCTTTATTATTTTGTTGTTCTTCTCTTGCGTACAGGAGATCCAATGCCTGACATACAACACCACTCATGCTCTGATAGTGTCTTTCTGCATACTCAACAAGTCTCTGTTTTTGTTCTGGAGTCACCCGTACTCGTATGTTTTCTTCTTTGCCATCTTTTGGTGTTTTTCTAGCCAAACATATCACTTCCCTTCCACAAGTACAGTTTACTACTGATTACTACAAAATGTCAATCTATTTTTGTTATTTATATATATATTCTCTTGGACTAATCTTGAGTTATCTTGGACTAATTTACTTCTCACTCCTGTAGATCTTTATCTACAATCTCCCAGTAACCATTCTTTGGAGATCCATGTCTTATAAGAATACCATACTCTTTTAACTTCTTAATATTGTTCTCAATATTTCGACTGGCAACCCCAATTTTTTCAGCTAACTTAACTGCTGATAATTGATGATCTTCTGAAAGTAACTTTATAATCTTTTGCTGTGTATTGTTGAGGTCTGTTCTCCACACTACCTCCGATGCTTCTCCGATGCTTTCTTTTCCATTTGTCATCGGAAATGAACTACGGAACAGCTCTACCCGAAACATATTATCGAATTCCTGAAATCTCGGCTTCGAAAGTCCATACTCTTCTGCAGCATTAAGGATTCTTTTTATTCCGCTTCCCCATGCTTCTACAAGTCCCATCTGACTGAATATATTGGCAATGCCTTTATTCCGGATCTTCGAATGACCATTCATGACTTCCTCATAAGTTAATCCGTTATATAATCCACCCGGAGAAGTCACCTCCAGTCTGTCATCATAAACTGCGACCTGAATACAAGATTCATCCAACAGGTTACAGTGACAATGGGCGTTAATGATCATTTCCAATAAGCGGAGCTACCATAAAATCTGCCGGATCAGTAATCGCATCTGCCAGGAAAATGGACTTGCCACCAGTATGCCAACCGGAGAAAAAGGAAAAAGCTATAAAGAGAACATGGAATATCATCATGGCACCAGTTGGAAAGTCAAGCTACGTGTTGCAGTTGATAAGGCAATCTGGACTTCCATCAACTATGAGGAATTTCTACAAAAAATGCAGTTAGCCGGATATGAAGTCCGCCAAGGAAAACACCTGTCCTTCCGTGCACCGGAGCAGAAGGACTTCACTTACATGAAATCTCTCGGAAGTTATTATAGCGAAGAAAATGTCCGCATCCGTCTGGCAAAAAATCGTAGCAAAGTGAAAACTCCAAAGCATCCGTCCAGAGATGCTCGCCTGTATATCAATATTTCCACTTATGTTACAACCGGCAATCGAGAAGGATTTGAACGTTGGGCAAAACTAAATAATCTAAAAGAGGCAACCCGCACCTTCAACTATCTTTCTGAAAATAATCTGCTGAATTATGAAGATTTTCAACAGCATGTTTCTGATGTTGATGCTTCTGTTAAAGCGGCTGAACAGAGAATAACACAAATCAACAATGAACTGAACACGCAGAAAGTCATTCAAAAACATTGTGATTCTTACCGGCTCTGCCGTAAAGTGATTGAAGATTGCAAATCTGCTAAAAATCCAAAAGCATACCGGACCAAACATCAAGCAGAATACCAACTCCACGATTCACTAAAAAAAGAGCTTCAGGATCTCGGTGTTACCAAAATCCCAAGCTCTAATAAAATCCAGAAGCAAATTGAAAATCTTGAATCTGAACAGGCTGCTACTGTCCGGGAAATACAGGAATTGCAGAAAAAACAAAAGACGCTAGATATCATTAGACAGAATTTTACAGCACTGCTCTATGCTCCTGAGATCAGTTCAGACTTACTTCCAGCAAAACGGGAACCTATTTCTGTCACAAGAGATAAATAGGATTGCACTGACAACTCAATTATTCTTTTCCAAATCCTCCCAAGGTTTCAGATCTATTTCCTCCTAGGTGACACCATACGGTGCACCTCCGGAGGTATTTATCTTTGGCTTATGCCAGTTGAGTAACTAAACGAAAAAAGCGGGATTTCCCGATCTTCTCATATTATTTATGGACTTTTCTTTTACAAATACTAAATATGACTAAGGATATTCCCATTAAAGAAAGCCACATAATTACATTCGTATCATCTCCCGTTTTTACATTTGGAGTATGACTGCTATTATCACCTGATGGTTCTTCTGAAACTGGTGGCGTATTCGTGGTAATTGGTGGTATCGATTCATTTTTAAATTTAGGTTCTGCCGTTACATTCCAAATTATCTGACCATCATAATTAC
>NZ_QUED01000028.1:0-36120 GCF_003477865.1 Blautia sp. AF34-10 | reverse complement strand
ATGTCTTGTGAAGACAATCGATGGAGCGCCGGATGCGGTGAAAGTCGCATGTCCGGTGTGAAGTGGGGGAAAAGGTGGAGATAATATCAAAACCTTACCTATCACTATAAGCAGAGAAATTGCTGTATACAGCACTGATTGCTTTTATCTGGTATGAAGGGGATGAAGAGGAAAAGAATCTGAATACCCTTCTGGATCTTTTGAATGAAAGCGAAACCCGTGAAGAGGATGAAACTTACCAGAATCCTGTGGATATGATGTTCCAGGAACTGGAAGAAAGAGATCCGCAGCACTTTGCGGTCAGACAGTATAAAAAATATAAAATGGCGGCTGGCAAAACGGCGAAGTCGATTTTGATTTCCTGTGGTGCGAGACTTGCCCCATTTGATATCGCAGAACTTCGTGAGATCATGTCTTACGATGAAATGGAACTGGATAAGATCGGAGACAGGAAAACAGCCTTGTTCTTGATTATGTCCGACACAGATACAACCTTTAACTTTGTGATTGCCATGTTACAGTCACAGCTTTTCAATCTGCTTTGCGATAAGGCAGATGATGAATATGGTGGAAGACTGCCAGTTCATGTGCGTGTCATCGCTGATGAGTTTGCCAACATCGGCAGATTCCACAGTTTGACAAGCTGATCGCAACCATCCGAAGCAGGGAAATCTCTGCTTCTATTATTTTACAGTCACAGAGTCAGCTAAAGGCAATGTATAAGGATAGTGCAGATACCATTCTGGGTAACTGTGATACGACACTATTTCTTGGAGGAAAAGAGAAAACTACCTTAAAGGAAATGAGTGAGCTTCTGGGTAAGGAAACCATTGATCTGTATAACACTTCGGAAACGAGGAGTAATCAGAAGTCCTTTGGATTGAATTACCAGAAAACAGGCAAACAGCTGATGACAGAAGATGAGATTGCAGTCATGGATGGAGGAAAATGTATCCTTCAGATTCGTGGTGCCAGACCATTTTTCTCAGACAAATATGATATCACGAAACACAAAAATTATCGTTTTCTTGCAGATGAAAATGAGAAAAACCGATACAAAGTAGAAAAAGAGTTAAATCCGCAGTACACACCGAAACCCGAAGAAGAAGTGGAGGTAATTCAGGTGGAGCTGTCGGAATAACCATGGGAATGAACGAAAAATAATGAGGAAAGGAATAACTGACATTAGGTGCGCCGGCTTTTTAGTCGGTGTTTTTTCATTCCCGTAAACACCTGAAAGAAGTCAGTTTTGGTGAATGTATATGGCATTTTTTAGCAGTGCAATTACAACTTTAAAAACTCTTGTAGTCGCAATCGGCGCAGGTCTTGGCGTGTGGGGTGTCGTAAACCTTCTGGAAGGATATGGAAATGACAATCCCGGTGCTAAGAGCCAGGGCATCAAACAGCTGATGGCTGGTGCCGGAATCATGCTGCTGGGAACTACCCTGATTCCACAGCTGGCAACATTGTTCTCTTAAGGGGAGTGGTAGATGAACACCATCATTGAGAGAATTACGGAAGCGATAAAGGATATCCTGATCGGGCTTATTAAGTCAAGTTTGGATAACATGTTCACGTCTGTCAATGAGCAGGTGGGAACCATAGCCGGGCAGGTGGGACAGACACCGCAGGGATGGAATGCAGGGATTTTAATCTGATTCAGAATATATCCCAAACAGTGATTGTCCCCATTGCGGGACTGATCATCACCTTTGTCCTGTGCTATGAATTGATCACGATGGTAACACAAAAAAACAATTTCCATGAATTTGAGACTTATAACATTTTCCTCTGGATCTTCAAAGCGTATGTAGCCATTTATCTGGTGACAAATACGTTCAATATCACGATGGCGGTCTTTGATGTTGGCCAGCATGTGGTCAACAATGCCGCGGGGTGATATCAGGAAACACTGCGGTGGATGCAACAGAAGCAATTTCACGGATTGTGGATGCCCTGGAGGATATGGAGTTAGGGGATTTGTTCCTGCTATCCATGGAAACGATGTTGATCAGTGTTACCATGCACATTCTGTCAATTATCATTACGGTGATTTTGTATGGCAGGATGATTGAGATTTACCTTTATACTTCCATAGCACCAATTCCATTTGCCACCATGACCAATAAGGAATGGGGCAATATCGGAAACAACTATTTAAAAGGCTTGTTCGCACTGGCATTTCAGGGATTCTTCATGATGGTCTGCGTGGGGATTTATGCAGTTTTAGTAAATGCAATGACCATATCAAGTGACCTTCATGCAGCAATGTTTTCAGTAGCGGCTTATACCGTGATTCTTGCATTTTCATTATTCAAGACAGGAAGCCTTAGCAAATCGATATTCAATGCCCACTAACGGGCAGGAAAGGAGCGCATACCATGGCGTATGTACCAGTACCAAAAGACCTTACCAAGGTCAAAACAAAAGTAGCGTTAAATCTGACAAAACGGCAGTTGATTTTCTTTTCACTTGCCGCAGTTGTGGGAATTCCGTTTTATCTGTTCATGAGAAAACCAATCGGTTCCAGTATCGCAGCCATCCTGATGGTAACGATCATGCTTCCGTTTTTCTTCATGGCAATGTATGAAAAAGACGGGCTTCCATTTGAAAAAGTGGTGGCAAATATCATTCGACAGAAGTTTATCTGTCCGGCGGTAAGACATATAAGACAGAAAATTTTTATCAGGAGATTTCCACCCTTGTAAAAAAGGAGGGTGTGCCGGATGGCAAAAAAGACAAAGCAGGAGGCTCAGCAGGAGCGTCTGTCCCTAGCGGAAAAAAGAAACCGTCAGGAAAGAAGAAACAAAAAAAGCAGAAAAGAAAGAGAACAGGAAAAGCGTAGGAAGAAGCAGGAACGGGACCGCAGGAAACAGAAAAACATTCCTACAACTGCACAGCAGAGTATTCCGTATATTCGGATGCTGCAGGATGGTATCTGCCAGGTGACAAAGACCTTTTTCTCTAAGACGATTCAGTTTTATGACATCAACTATCAGCTTGCTTTAAATGAGGATAAAACCACGATATTTGAAAATTACTGTGATTTCTTAAATTACTTTGATTCTTCCATCAGTGTGCAGCTGTCCTTTATCAATCAGCAGGTGGATGTGGCAGAATTTGAGAAAAGCATTGATATTCCAGATCAGAACGATGACTTCAATGCCATTCGTGAAGAGTACCGTACTATGCTGAAAAATCAGCTTTCCAAAGGAAATAATGGTCTGGTAAAGACAAAGTATATCACCTTTGGAATCGAAGCAGAAAGCCTGAAGGTGGCAAGACCAAGGCTTGAAAGAATCGAAACAGATATCTTAAATAACTTTAAGGTTTTGGGAGCACAAGCGCATTCCTTGAATGGTCTGGAAAGGCTGGAAATTATGTATCATGTGTTCAACCAGGATCGGATTGAACCGTTTAAGTTCCAGTATAAGATGCTGCCGGAAACAGGATTAAAGACCAAAGATTTTATTGCACCGACTTCCTTTAACTTTTCCAAGAATCAGACATTTTTGATGGGAAGAACGATGGGAAGTGTGAGTTACCTGCAGATTCTTGCACCGGAGCTTACAGACCGGATGCTTGCAGATTTCCTGGATGTGGATGACAGCATCAATGTCAACATTCATATCCAGTCCATTGACCAGAGTTCTGCGATCAAGATGATCAAGAGTAAGATTTCAGATCTGGATAAGATGAAGATTGAAGAGCAGAAGCGGGCAGTACGTTCCGGTTATGATATGGACGTGCTTCCATCGGACCTTGTGACTTATGGAGAAGAGGCGAAGAACCTGTTGGAAGATCTGCAGTCCAGAAATGAACGAATGTTTCTTGTAACGGTTCTGGTGATGAATACCGCAAAGAAGCGTCAGAAACTGGATAACAATATTTTCCAGGTGCAGGGAATTGCACAGAAATATAACTGTTCCTTAAAACAGCTGGATTATCAGCAGGAAGCAGCACTGATGTCCTGTATTCCACTGGGAGTCAATCGGATTGAAATTCAGAGAGGACTTACCACCTCGTCAACAGCAATCTTCGTGCCATTTACGACACAGGAACTGTTTCAGGAAGGGGAGGCTCTTTATTATGGACTGAATGCATTATCCAACAACATGATTATGGTTGATCGGAAACGTTTGAAGAACCCGAATGGACTGATTCTTGGTACACCAGGTTCCGGTAAGTCCTTCTCAGCAAAGAGAGAAATTACAAACTGCTTCCTGATCACAGAAGATGATATCATCGTCTGCGATCCAGAAGCCGAATATTCGGCACTTGTGCAGGCACTGCACGGGCAGGTGGTACGGGTTTCTCCGGTATCTGACCAGTATATCAATCCAATGGATCTGAACCTGAATTATTCCGAGGAAGACAATCCACTGTCACTGAAAGCGGATTTTATTCTGTCGTTGTGTGAGCTGATTGTTGGAGGAAAGAATGGACTGGAGCCGGTAGAAAAAACTATCATTGACCGTTGTGTGCGGTTGGTTTATCAGGAATATCTTGCCGATCCCGTACCGGAGAAGATGCCAATCCTGGAGGATTTATATAATCTGTTGCGGAAACAGGAAGAGCCGGAAGCACAGCGTCTTGCAACTTCATTGGAGATTTATGTTACAGGCTCCCTGAATGTATTTAATCATCGCACAAATGTAGATATCAACAATCGTATCGTTTGTTTGATATCAAAGAGCTTGGAAAACAGCTGAAAAAGATCGGGATGTTGATTGTGCAGGACCAGGTATGGAACCGAGTGACTATCAATCGTTCCGCTCATAAATCTACCCGTTACTATGTGGATGAATTCCATCTTCTATTAAAAGAAGAGCAGACAGCAGCTTACAGTGTGGAAATTTGGAAGAGGTTCCGTAAATGGGGAGGTATTCCAACTGGTGAACTGGTTTGTTACTTGTTAGTCGCTTAAAGTGCAAACTATCGCCGTTCTGACTGAAACCGGCAAGTAAGTCAGAAGTATCAATGCGGAAAAAAACGGGAAAGGGGTAGCGACCTAATCCGAGTGGAAGGCTATTCATAATAGAATAGCCACACGCAACGCATAGAGCTTGAACCTGCATAAGCAGAATATAACAGCTCCAAGAGGCCGCATTGCCAGCCGGTACGATAGAATCGTGGTAAAAAGATATGCTATGCTGAGCGTGAAATGACACGCTGATGAAAATGGGCGAAAGCCCCAGAGAGGTGGATAAAAAGCCGCCTGATAATAACAATCAGATAACACAGAATATCAAAGATTTATTGGCTTCCAGGGAAATCGAGAATATTTTTGAAAACTCTGATTTCATTTATATGCTCAACCAGGCTTCCGGAGACAGGCAGATTCTGGCAAAACAGCTGAATATCTCACCAACCCAGCTGTCCTATGTAACCAACAGTAATGAGGGTGAAGGACTTCTGTTTTATGGAAATGTCATTATCCCATTTGTAGACAGATTCCCGAAGAATGCCCTCTATAAAATCATGACAACCCGCTTGGAGGAGACTTCTGAAGCAGGTTAAAACAAAGGAGAAAACAATGTTACGAGCAATTTCATATGTATTAACTTTTAGTGGCGGTGCTGTTTTTGGCATCGCTTTTCTCTGTTTATTACAGGCAGGGAAAGGGTATCCGAAGAAGGAGGAGTAAGTAGTGGCAGAACAGAGAATGAAAGTCAGGGACAAGAAAATCCAGAAGATGACCAAGGATGGTCTGGTGGAAGAAAACCTGACAGATAAATCTTCTGTTCGTGTTAGTAACCGTGTCGGTGACGTACAGATGGGAAGAAAACAGGGGGAAAAAGAAGAAAACCTTGTGGATAAGTCTCCACGCCAGTCTGAACGGAGTGGGAAAAATATTCGTCCCTCTGTGCAAAAATCCAGAGATGCACCGGAACTGATACGGACAGAGAAGCAAAGTGAGGATTTTGGACAGAGTAGTAAACAGCAAAATAGAAAAAGAATCCGTGCTGAAGTCGGAAAAGAATCCAGACTTGCAGAAAAATCCGAAGCCGGACAGTCAGGGAGACTGAAAGAAAAACGTGCTGATCTATCAGAAAACAGAGGAGACAGCCGGAAAAATCAGACCGGTGGCAGCAAAAAGCCAAAACAAAAACAGCGTTTGAAGTTGCTTATGAGGAAACTGGTGCTTCTGTGAAAAATGATAAAGATATGGAGAAATTGAACCAGATGGATGCGGATGGAGTCAATTTTCGACATCAGAAACAAAAGGAAAAAGCCAAAAAGTTTTCTTATGAGGAAGCCAAAAAGAAGAAGGAAGCAAAGCAGCATTCCAAGAAGGCACAGGTCTACCAGGTAAATGATGGAGAAGCTCCTGGAAAGAAGAAATCCCGCTTGAAGTTTGGCGAAGGGGAATCTGTGAAAACAGAAAAAACTTCTGTTGTTAAGAAAGCAGGAAGTGCGACTTCCGCAGCATTGCATCGTGAGATCAGCAAAAATGAAGACGATAATGCGGCAGTAGAAGGTGCCCATAGGTTGGAAGAAGGCGGCGAAGGTATTTACCGGCTGGAACAAAGAAGTGCCAGACGAAGGAAACAGAGAGCGTCCAGAAAGAGAAACAGACTTGAAAGACAGGCAGAGAAACAGACACAGGCGGCAGCCCATCAGGAGCAGAAGAAGCTGAAAAAACAGATTCAGAAGCAACAGATCAAACGGGATTATGCCAAAGCGAAGCGAAGTGAACAGACAGTAGGAACAGCTGCAAAAGGTACGATTGATTATATCAAGAAGATTGGCGGCAAAGTCACTAACTTCTTTAAAGAAAACCGGAAGGTGTATATCAGTGTAGCAGTTCTGATTGGATTGATGTTTCTGATCATAACGAATGTCACGTCATGCTCTGCGGTGTTTTTACAAAATGTGATCACTTATACCGGAACCAGTTATCTGTCATCGGATCAGGCAATCCGGGAAGCGGAACTGTATTACACACAGCTGGAAGCTAATCTGCAGGAGCGGATCAACAACATGGAATCTGAAGAACCGGGACATGAGGAATACCGATATAACATCGGACCTATTGAGCATGATCCGTTTATCCTGATCAGTTATCTGTCAGCAAAGTATGAAGAATTTACCTTTGAACAGGTAAAGCCAGAACTGGATGCTCTTTTTGCTTTGCAGTATCGGTTAGAAACAGAAGCAGTCAATGAGACTGTGACAGAGACAGCAACTGTAAGAGTTGGAGAATCTTTGGGACAGGTTGTGACCAGTGGGTATTGTAACTGCCCAATTTGTTGTGGTATTTGGAGCGGAGGACCGACTGCCAGTGGAGCATATCCAACTGCCAATCATACCTTAGCGGTAGATGCTTCCAATCCGTTTGTACCAATGGGAACAAAGGTAGTTATGAATGGTGTCGAATATACTGTAGAAGATACCGGAGCTTTCGCAAGATACGGTGTACAGTTTGATGTCTATTATGACAGTCATGCGGCAGCATCTGCACATGGACATCAAACATGGGAATGTTATCTGGCAGATAATAATGGAAGCAATGAAGTGGAAGTGACCAGGACAAGAGATGTAGATGTGCTGAATGTCACCTTAAATAGTGGAAACCTGATGTCAATCTGTCAGGACAGGCTGGGATTTTTCCAGAAAGAACTGTTCAGTGCCTACAACGATACAAAAGGCAACTTGCAGATGTTTGCAACACCGGTTGATTTTAACTGGTATTCCAGTGTGACCAGCTATTATGGATACAGGATTCATCCAATATCAGGAGCAAATCAGCTTCATAATGGTATGGATATCGGAGCACCGGAAGGGACAAAAGTAATGGCAGGGCTGACCGGAACAGTTACAACTTCTGCTTATAACGACAGCTATGGCAATTATGTTGTGATCAAGGACAGTAAAGGCTATGAACTGCGGTATGCACATTTAAGCAGCCGGAGTGTATCTGCAGGAGCATCCGTCACGAAAGGTGATGAGATAGGTCTTGTAGGAAATACTGGTAATTCCACAGGAAGCCATCTTCATATTGAACTTCTGAAAAATGGAGAGCGGTTAAACCCGATCTTTTATCTGGAAACTGGAGAAGGTTCCATTTTTGGTGGCAATGAATACACCAGTGAAGCAGCACAGCGTTTGTTGAACGAAGCAGCGAGATATCTGGGAACACCGTATGTGTGGGGTGGATATTCCACAAGTGGATTCGATTGTTCCGGATTTGTCAGTTACTGTCTGGTTCATTCCGGGGTAAGAAATACTGGAAGGCTGACAGCACAGGGACTGTACAACATTTGTACACCAGTATCCCAGTCGGAGGCACAGCCGGGAGATTTGATTTTCTTTACTGGAACCTATGACGCCGGGGAGCCGGTAACGCATATCGGAATCTATGTAGGCAATGGTCAGATGATCCATTGTGGACATCCGGTGCAGTATACGTCCATCAATTCCCCATACTGGCAGAGCCATTTCTATGGATTTGGACGATGGTAAGAAAAAAGGGCGGCTGCATCAGCCGTCCGGAAAGGAGAACCGATGAAAAGTCTTGAAAAAGCAACGGCAGATTATGAGAAAGCCAAAGAGAAAATGGAAGCATCCAAAGCCAGATATGAAGCAGATTTAAAGCGGTTCAAGGCTGCGGAGATTGCAAAAACAGAAGCGGAAAATCTGGAAATTGTAAGAATTATCCGTGCAATGGATATGAGTATTCCGGAATTGGAAGCTTTCAAAAAGAGAATGAAAAATGAACTGCCCGGCAGGGTAGAAATACAGAAGGAGGAAACAAAAGCCGATGATGAATCTGGAAAAAATGAAACAGATGAAGAGAACAATTACTAAAAGCAGGGTAAAAAAGAGCTTGCTTGCAGCAACGACATTTCTTTGCCTGACAACACCTTTGCTCCAGACACAGACTGCTTATGCAGCTGAGAATACCACGCCTGCAATCACGATTGAGAAACCGGATGGCTGGAAACAGGGAGAAACAACCATTGCTGTTACGGTAGATGCCAGTCATATGCCGGAAGGTTTCTCAATAGCAAAGATTGAAGCAAAAGCAGGAAAAGATGGAAGCTGGCAGGATGTAACCGGAAGTGGAAGTATCACGATCACTGGAAATCAGACAGTGTATGTGCGTGTTACAGATGGTGAGGGGAAGGTCTATGAGCAGAATCGCTCTATTAAGTGTTATGACACAGAAAAGCCTACACTCTCTGCTTCCCTGACAGATGGTGTGCTGACGATTCAGGGGAATGATACAGTATCAGGGATTACTGCAGTAACAGTCAATGGCACCACTTATACAGACTTGAAGGATGGAATGCTGAGAGTGCAATTGACACAGAAAGATTTTACAACAAAACAGATTGAAATCACGGTAACAGATGGTGCCGGAAATACTTCTGAGAAGTATGTACTGCAGAATCCTTATTATGAATGGGCAAAGAAGCAGGCAGAAAAACAGAAATCATCCAGTGACAGCAATGGTGCAATGGCAACTACGACCAGTGCAGATGCAACGGGGACTGAGAAAACAACGACTTCACCACTTCCGCAGGATGCACAGGCTTCTGAGCCGACAGATGCAAAAGGAACCGTGGATGATCGGACAGTAACAGGTATTGAGGAACAGCTTAATAAAGAAGGCGAGACGGCAGAAGCCGTTACCAAAACAGCTACGGAAGGCACAAAAGAGTTTTATACCATTTCAACGAAGAGTGGTAAGATTTTCTATTTGATTATTGACAATTCAAAATCTCAGGATAATGTGTATTTCCTTACCGAAGTCAGTGAGAAAGATCTGATGAACTTCACACTTTCTGATTCAGTGACACTTCCGGAAGTAGATACGGTTTATGCAGAACCAGAGAAAAAAGCAGAGGAAGAAAAACCGGAAACGACAGAGTCAGCCGAGAAAGATAAGGTAGAGGATGAAATCCAGATGCCAGAAGATAAAAGTCCATTCGGAACGTATCTTTTGATTGCACTGGTTGCAGTCGGAGCTGCGGCAGGAGGATATTATTTCAAAGTCTATAAACCAAAGCATGAATATGATGACGAGGATGAGATGGAAGAGGATGAAGATGAATCCGAAGATTCAGAGTCAGAAAAACGGGAAGTAGATGATGCAGATGAGCAGGAAGAAAGTACAGAACCGGAAATCCTGAGAGATGAAGATTTTGACGATAATGTGCTGGAAGATGAAGAAGAGGAGTAGGAGTAAATGAAATTAGTGATTGCAGAAAAGCCATCGGTTGCGATGGCACTGGCTTCCGTGCTTGGAGCCAGAACAAGAAAAGATGGCTACGTGGAGGGAAACGGTTATATCGTTTCCTGGTGCGTAGGACATCTGGTGGGATTATGCGATGCATCGGAATACGATGAAAAATATAAAAAATGGAGATATGAGGATCTGCCGATTGTGCCGGAATGTTGGAAACACAAGATTTTGGAGGGCACAAAGAAGCAGTTCGGAATCTTAAAGAAACTGATGAGAGATTCCAAAGTAGATGAGGTGATCTGTGCTACTGATGCAGGACGTGAAGGAGAGTTAATCTTTCGTTTGGTGTATGAGCAGGCAGGATGCAGAAAGCCGATGAAGCGGCTCTGGATCTCTTCTATGGAAGAACAGGCAATTAAAGATGGATTTTCGTCATTAAAAGACGGTTCGTGTTATGACAGTCTCTATCAGTCAGCACTTTGCAGGGCAAAGGCAGACTGGTTGGTGGGAATCAATGCGAGCCGTCTTTTTTCCGTTCTGTATAACCAGAATCTGAAAGTTGGAAGAGTACAGACACCAACACTTGCCATGATTGTGGATCGAAATCAGAAGATCAAGGAATTTACCAAAGAAAAATATTATATGGCTCATATCAAGTTTGACGATATGGATGCGGTCACAGAGCATTTTCAGAAAAAAGAAGATGCAGATAGAGTGGCTGCGGACTGTATGGAGCGTATGTGCGAAGTGGAGAAGGATGATGTGAAAGAGAAAACGGTCCGTCCTCCGAAGCTTTATGATTTGACCACTCTGCAGAGGGAAGCAAACAGAATGTTTGGCTATACCGCTCAACAGACACTGGATGCCGTGCAGGAGATGTATGAGCAGAAACTTGTTACTTATCCGAGAACAGACAGCCAGTATCTGACAGATGAGATGGGAGAAAGCACAGAAACTCTGATTCAGATGTTATTTGGGAAAATGCCTTATGCTGAAGGTCTGGAATATCAACCGAACGTGAGTAAGGTATTAAATTCAAAGAAAGTATCCGATCACCATGCGATTATCCCAACCATGGAAGTAGCCAAAGCGGATATTGGTGAACTGAAAGAACGAAACCGCAAGATTTTGTATCTGATCAGTGCCAGAGTTCTGACAGCAACTGCAGATCCTTATATTTATGAGAGTCATAAATGTCAGATTACCTGCAATTATCATACGTTTTATCTCAATGCAAAGAAAACAAAACAGGAAGGGTTCAAGACAATTGAGAAAAAACTGAAACAGTTCTTTGGAATCATTGCAGAAAAAGAAGAGCCGGAGTTGGATATCTGGGCAGGCAAGCATTATGGTCCCTGTGATTCTTTTGTATCGGAGCATTTTACACAGCCACCGAAACAGTACACAGAAGATACCCTGCTTTCTGCAATGGAACGTGCAGGAAATGAAGAACTGACCGAAGATACGGAAAAGAAAGGACTTGGCACACCGGCAACAAGGGCAGCAATTATTGAAAAACTGATTCAGTCTGGCTTTGTGAAAAGGGAAAAGAAAAATCTGGTGCCGACAGATGATGGAAATGTGCTGATTACGGTTCTACCGGATGAGATTAAATCTCCGAAGATGACCGCAGAGTGGGAAATGGCATTGAATCATATTGCCCAGAATACAGAGACAGCAGATGAATTTCTAAATGGGATTACAGAGCTGATGCAGGAACTGGTTGCCAGATATCAGGGTATTTCAGAAGAAAAGAAAGACCAGTTTCAGGGAAAAACAAAAGGAGAAGTCATTGGCAAATGTCCCCGCTGTGGAGCAGATGTCAGGGAGGGGAAAGTAAACTTTTACTGTTCTGACCGGAACTGTGCTTTTACCTTATGGAAGAATGATAAATTCCTTGCAAGCCAAGGGAAAAAGATGGATAAGACGACAGCAAAAAAATTTCTGTCTAAAGGAAAAATCCATTATAAGGATCTGGTATCAAGAAAAACAGGGAGACAGTATGAAGCAACTGTGGAGATGGTCGATCCCGGAGAGGGAAATGTACAGTTCAATCTTATTTTTCCACAACGATAAGTAGTGTATTGCAGGCAGTCTAAGGACTGTCTGTTTTAATACAAATATATGAAAGAGAGGAACTTAGCATGAAGAAAAAAGGTAATTTTAGAAAAGTAGTATCTGGCTTGCTGGCAGGCATGACAATGCTTAGTGCAGTGCTGTCTCCGATGACGGCATATGCAGCGGAGATCCAGCCAGAGGAAAAACCTCCACTTTATGAGGAAGTGAAAGACCTTCTGGATGAAGATGAGGTGGTGACTGCCAAAGATTATGAAATTGAAACAGGCAGTGTATTTGATGTGAAATCAGATTACACGGGACTGGAAATCAAGGATGATAACAAGGTCAAAGTCACATTTGAGGAAGCAAAGAATGACAAGAATGAGGATTTTACGACAGATCATGTGGACACTTACAAAGCGGTCTATTATGTGGAACCGGTAAATCAGGAGCATCCGAAGTACCAGATCAGCCGAAAACTGATTGTGCGTGAGAAAGAAACAGAAACGCAGACAGAAACTGCAGGGAGTGAAGCAGTAACCGAATCCGAAACAGCTGGCAGTGAACAGCAGACAGAGGAAGCGGAGGAGTCAGAATCAGACTCGGAAATTACCGATATTGATGCTGATGAATTTGATGATTTAGTAGAGCAGGCACAGAATCAGGATACCTATGATGAAGAATCAGGGTTAGAGCTTCACGATGTTTTGGAACAGGCAGGAGACAAAGGTGTGGATCTTGATTCTATGGAAGAGGGAGAGATTGCAACATTTGAAGCAGTTTCGGCTTATTCAGCAAGAAGTACACAGCAGGTAACAATCGAAAAAGGACCTCTGTATAGATATGCAGATTATAATCTTGGAACCTATCTGACAGAGCCGTACTATATCAGCTACGGAAGCGTCAGAGCAACTGCGTATTGTGTACAGCCGGCAAAACCAGGACCAGGATCTGGAAATTATACAATCACAAAAATTGGAGACAATCAGGCGTTAGCAAAAGTGTGTTATTACGGCACAGATGCCGCAGGGAGCGAAAGCTTTTTTGCGAATAAACACACGGATTTCTCAGAAGGAAAAAGATTCATCATTATTCACATGGCTGCATCATATGCCAATGGAAGCAGTGATGCATTCTATGGAACAAATGCTACAGGCGAGGCTTTGGCAAAAGAACTCTATAATTATTGTGTAAATAAGCCGGAAATACCAGATGTAGCGATGTCATTTTCCAAACCGAATGTAAAAGCTTATGTAGATGGAAATGTTCAGAGAACGGAGAACATTAAGTTCAATGCATCTTCCCAGCAGAAAATCACAATGGACTTACCAAAGGGAGTGAAGCTCCATAATGTATCTACTGGAAATGTAAGTGCGGCAAGTGCAAGCGTAACAATTGGAGGCGGAACCACGTTTTATCTTTCAGCTCCTCTGACACAGACAAGAGATGTAAGTGCTACTTTTTCTGCAAAAATGAAGGGAAGTATTACAAAAGATTATTCAGCATATAAACTGACTACGAATGCAAGTGTTCAGGATCTGGCATTTGTGTTTGGAGAAGGTGTCGCTGATGAAAAATATGTAAGCTTAAAGGTGTCCTGGATTGAACAGGCTACGATTGAAATCGTAAAGAAAGACGACACGGCGGATGTTAATCTTGCGGGTGCAGTATTCGGTGTATACAGCGATGAGTCTTGCACAAAACTGATCACTCAGATGCCGGTAACAGATAAGAATGGAAAATCTTCTGTTACGATCATCAAGACACAGGATACTGTTTATCTGAAAGAGATCACAGCACCACAGGGATATGTGGTAAATGCAACGGCAACAAATGTAAAACTGGTAGCAAGTAAGACCTCAGCTGTAACCGTGGAAAATAAGGAACAGCTGGCAGAGCTTACCATTTACAAAGAAGGACAGGTGCTTACCGGAGCAGATGTCAGTGAGAATGGAACGGTATTCCAGTATGAAAACCGCAGACAGAAAAATGCAGTATATAACGTGTATGCCGGAGCAGATATCGTAACTGCTTATGGCACAAAAGTGTACAGCAAAGGGGACCTTGTAAAAGAAAATCTGACTACAGGAGAGAATGGTTCTGTCACATTGAAAAACCTGCATCTTGGAACCTACGTGGTAAAAGAAACAAAAGCACCAGACAATTTCTATAACGGCAGCGAAGAAAAGTCAGTGACTCTAACTTATGCTGGTCAGAACAAAGAAGTTGTATTTGCAGATGTGACTTTTAACAACGAGAGACAAAAAGCAGATGTTTCCGTAGTTAAACAGGATAAAGACACCAAGAAACCACTGAAAGGCGGTATTTTTGCTCTGTATGCATCCGATGATATTAGAAATGCAGACGGAACCATTATTGTGAAAAAAGGAACACTGATTGAGAAAGCAACTACTGGAGCAGATGGAACTGCAAAATTCACAGCAGATCTTCCGATTGGATATTCCTATTCTGTAAAAGAAGATCAGGCGCCGGAAGGTTATGTAAGAAATACAGAAGATGTGTATACGTTTAAGTTTTCTTATACCAATGATAAAGAAGCAACCGTATCATTTGCCCATACCTTCAGCAATGACCGTGTGACAGCAAAGATCAATTTATTCAAAGTTGATAAAGAGACAGGAAAAGCAGTACCACAGGGAGATGCCACACTGAAAGGTGCAGTTTATGGTCTGTATGCCCGTGAAGATATCGTGCATCCGGATGGAGCAGCTGGAACTATTTATAAAGCAGGAGAACAGGTAGCTTCTCTTACAACCGATGACAAAGGACAGGCTTCTGTAAATGGCTTATATCTTGGTAAATATTATGTCAAAGAGATCACACCGCCGACCGGATACCTGGCAGATACAGAAGAGCATGATCTTACGTGCAGTTATGAAGGAGATATGACAGCAGAAGTAAAAAGAGAGTGCACTTCCAGTGAGCAGGTCATCAAGCAGCCATTCCAGATCATCAAAGCAGCCAACAATGGAAAGACCGATGCAGATCTGTTATCCGGAGCTGGATTTACAGTTTATCTGAAATCTTCCCTTACAAAGAAAGCAGATGGAAGCTATGATTTTGATTCTGCCAAACCGGTAGTGAGCGGAGAAAATGGAGCAACTGAGATTTTCACAGATGAAAAAGGGTATGCCTGCAGTATTCCATTACCATTTGGAAGCTATATTGTGCGTGAAACTACAACACCGCATAATTACAAGCCAGTCGATGATTTTGAAGTGAATATCACAGAGCATCATCCAAATGAGCCGCAGATCTGGCGAGTGCTTCTGGATGAAGAGTTTAAGGCAAAACTGAAAATCGTGAAAAAAGACGATGAAACAAAGAAATCCGTATTGATTGCCGGAACAGAATTTAAGGTATATGACCTGGATAACAAAAAGTATGTGGAACAGGTAACAACTTACCCAGTGACAACTACTCACAAGTCCTATTTTACGGACAGCCAGGGATATCTGATTATGCCGAAGAATCTGAAGATCGGACATTACCGGATTGAGGAAGTCAACGCACCGGAAGGGTACACAATCAATAAGAACTATGTAGAGATTGCGGTGGATGCAAATACAGCATACCAGATGGATTCTGAGAGCGGAGATGCCATTATTACGGTAGACTACGAGAACCATCCGATAAAAGGAAAGCTGACGATCTATAAAAAAGGTGAGATGCTGACCGGATTTAAAAAGGACTTTGTTTATGAAGAAAGATACCTGAAGGGTGCATCATTTCATGTCTATGCAGCTGAAAATATCTATACACCGGATTATCAGAAAGATGAAAACGGAAACAGACAGCTGATCTATGCAAAAGATGCACTGGTAACAACGGTAACGACCGGGGAAGACGGAAAAGCAGTTGCTGATAATCTGCCGCTTGGTTCTTACTATGTAGTAGAAAAGACTGCACCGGAAGGATTTGTCCTGAACCATGACAGATCGGATGTCGCATTTGTCTATGCAGATCAGGATACACCTGTAATTGAACAGGAAGTGACTGTTGGCGATGACCGACAGAAAGTTGCAATCCAGGTAGAAAAACAGGATGCAGAAAATGGTGCAACCGTGGCGGGAGCTGTCTTTGGTATCTATAACAAAGCGGATATCAAGGCGGATGGAAAAGTGATCGTGAAAGCAGATACACTCTTACAGGAAATGACTTCTGATAACGATTGTCTTGCAACATGTACGCTGGATCTGCCACTTGGACAGTATTATGTGAAAGAGTTAAAAGCACCAGCGGGATTTGTATCCTCTGATGAAGTTCTGAATCTGGATGCTTCTTACCAGGGACAGGATGTGAAGACAGTAAAACTGAAAACAGTGAAAAAGAACCAGCCGACAACAGTTGAAATCACAAAATCTGATGTAACAACAGGTGTGGAACTGGATGGGGCAAAACTCACCGTTCT
Organism: Blautia sp. AF34-10; assembly: GCF_003477865.1. Classification (NCBI taxonomy): domain Bacteria; kingdom Bacillati; phylum Bacillota; class Clostridia; order Lachnospirales; family Lachnospiraceae; genus Blautia; species Blautia sp. AF34-10. Next base: position 19,438 of record NZ_QUED01000028.1, on the reverse strand, counting down.
TGATAAAGAAGGAAATGTTGTGGATCAGTGGACTTCTGTAAAAGATCAGCCACATGTGATCAAACGACTGACAGTTGGAGAGGAATACACTCTTCGTGAGGAAATGGCACCTTATGGATATCTGAAAGCAACGGATGTGAAGTTCACTCTGAAAGATACTGCCGAGATTCAGAAAGTAGAGATGAAAGATGAAGTTCCAACAGGACTTCTAATCATCAACAAAAATGGAGAGTTTTTGGATAAGGTAACACTTCTGGATCAGGTAAAAGGTACTGTGGAGCATCTCTTTGAATATGTAACCGGAAGCCTTTCAGATGTGACGTTCGATGTATTTGCTGCGGAAGATATCAAAGCGGCAGATGGTGTCAGTGAAGATTATTTCAAAGCAGATGAAAAAGTGGGAACCATTACCACAGATTCCAATGGTATTGCACAGATGGGAGATCTACCGGCTGGCAAGTACTATGTGAAGGAAGTAAAAACTGCCCATGGTTATGTGCTGGACGGAGAGCCGAGATATGTTGATCTTTCCTACCGTGATCAGGACACACCAGTTATCACTTATGATGAGAAATGGCAGAATGCCCGTCAGAAAGTAAAGGTTACGGTTCTGAAGAAAGAAAAAGATACAGAACGTGTCCTTGCAGGTGGTGTCTTCGGTCTTTATACCAGTGAAGATATCAAAAATGCAAAGGGCAAGGTACTCCTTGAGAAAGACAGTCTGATCGAGCAGCGGGTAACGGATGAAAAAGGACAGATTACTTTTACGGCAGATCTTCCGGTAGACGGAAAATACTATGTGAAAGAGATCTTTGCGCCGGACGGATTTGTTACAACAGAAGAAGTACGGGAATTTACCTTTGAATATGCCGGAGAAGACCAGGCAGAAGTAAGCTACGACTTTACTTTTGAAAATCAGCCAACCACAGTGGAGCTGACCAAAACAGACCTGACAACAGGCAAAGAACTTCCAGGTGCACACCTGAAAGTGATGGATTCAGATGGCAATACAGTGGATGAATGGACTTCTACGGAAGAATCCCATGTGATTAAAGAACTGGTTGTTGGTAAGGAATACACCATGACAGAGACAAAACCGGCAGATGGATATGTCACTGCAGAAAGTATTACCTTTACAGTAGAAAATACAGCAGAAATTCAGAAGCATGAAATGAAAGATGATGTGACAAAAGTGCAGATCAGTAAGACGGATATCACAGGAGAAACGGAGATTCCAGGTGCAAAACTGACGGTTCTTGACAAAGACGATCAGGTAGTAGAGAGCTGGACTTCCACAGAGGAAGCACACTATATCGAAAAACTTCCAATCGGTAAATATACCTTACGTGAAGAGCAGGCACCGAAAGGATATCTTCTGACATCTGATGTAACATTTGAGGTGAAGGATACCGGAGAAATTCAGAAAGTAGCTATGAAAGATGATACTGCCAAGGGAAAAGTGATTCTCAATAAGGCAGATAAATCGTCAGGAGAACCGCTGAAAGGGGTAGAATTTGAACTCCGTGACAGCAAAGGAAAGGTTCTGGAAACCTTAAAGACAGATGCTGCCGGTCATGCAGAAAGTAAGCTGTATGAGATTGCCACATTTAAGAACGGCAAATATGATACCGCTATCAAGTATTATCTGGTGGAAACAAAGACACTGGACGGATACACGCTGGATCAGACCAAGCATGAAGTGACATTTGCTTATGCAGATGACAGTACACCGGTTGTAGAAGTTACCTTTAATCTGACAAATGAGAAACCGGAAGTTCCGGAAACACCGAACACACCGGATACACCACAGTCCCATGAAGAGACGAAGGTATCAAATGCACCGAAAACAGGTGACAGCACGAATATCTGGCTGCCGATCCTGCTTCTTGTGATCTCCACAGGAGGTATGGCAGGACTTTATATCAGTAGAAAAAGGAAAACCAAATAAGGAAACTAAAACTAATGGTTATGATTGGGAGCTTCTATGTGAGGCTCCCTTTTTCATACAAAAAAACACAGAAAGGAACAGAAAACTATGATGAAAACAATGGAAAAAAGACAGGAAGCACGAAAAAACCAGGAGAAAACAGTAAAGAGAATGATGGCTTATCAGAAGAAAGCTGAGCAGATGGTCAGCAGAAAAAGAATGAACCATCACATGATCAGAAAGGGGTAAAAGCGTATGATGAACAGAAAAGAATTTTATGAATATGTCAAAAACAATGTAAAGGAGTATCTGCCAGAGTCTTATAAGGACGCAGAAATTAAACTTCAGGAAGTAGAAAAAAACAATGGTTTGAAGCTGACAGGTATTACGATTCCGAATGGAGATCAGAGAATCGTACCGACAGTCTATCTGGATTCCCTCTACCAGGATATATCCATGGAAAAGATGTAGACTCTTGTGTTGGCGATGTGGCTGATATGCGTATTGAGGCACAGGGTAAAGCAGAATTTTTTGATATGGGAGTTCCAGATATTCTGGATTATGAAAAGATGAAGGACAAATTACAGATGAGAATTTGTGATAAGGAATGGAATACCGATCTTCTTGCAGATAAAGTAGTCACAGAACACGGAGATTTTGCAGCTTATTATGCAGTAAATCTGGAGGAAAATGGAGAAGGGATCAGCAGTATTCCGGTAACTGTTTCTCTGATGAACGAGTGGGGAGTATCTGCCGAACAGATTCAAGCGGATGCGATGGTGGCAGACCGAAAACGTGGTGTCACACTTATGGATATGAATGAGATTATCAAATCTATGATTTTTGGTGAAGAACCAGAAAACCTGCTGAATGAAAAAATGGATATGGAAGCCATGGAAAACCCAATGTTTTGTCTGACAAACAAAGCTAAGATGAATGGAGCTTCCCTGTTACTGCAGGAAGATATTCGTAAACAGATTGGGGAATGCCTGGGAAGTGATTACTTTGTCATCCCATCTTCCGTTCATGAAGTGTTGATTCTCCCTGATAACGGAATTTTTCAGGTCCCGGAATTAAATGCGATGGTACAGGAAGTCAATGAGACACAGGTGGAAAGACAGGAACAGCTTTCTGATAAGGTTCAGTTCTGTGATAAAAAGACCGCAGTCATGGAAAATGCTGAACGCAGGGAAGCACGTCTGGAAAAAGAAAAAGCAGCTGAAAAAGCAGAAGTAAAAGGTGGAATCCACGGAAAGCTGGAGAAAGCCAAGGCAGAGATCAAGGCAAAAGAAGCAGAGAAAGTGCCGAAGAATAAGTCAAAAGATCTTGCCACAGCATTATAAAGAGAAGCAACGATGATTTTAAGGGGACTGTGCTATGCAGTCCCTGATTTTATGAAAAGGAGTAGCACATGGCAAATAAATTATATGCAATGGAACAGCTGACGGAAGAGGTGGCAAAAGATGTAGCTGTCAGTCCGCAGGAATGGATGCGGTTCCTAAACACTGCATCCAGACTGTACAAATACACTTTTCCAGAACAGCTTTTAATTTATGCACAGCGACCGGAAGCAACTGCCGTAGCATCCATGGAAATCTGGAATCAGAAGATGTACCGATGGATCAAAAAGGGATCTAAGGGGATTGCCTTGATTGACAATACTTCCGGACCGAAAACAAAACTTCGGTATGTATTTGATGTGCAGGACACTTATAAAGTGCGGAATCTTGGAAAGGATCCTCAGTTATGGAATCTTCCAGTAGAAGGAGAACATCTGGTGGCAGATTATCTGCAGGAGCAGTTATCACTGGAAGATACAGAAGGAGGACTTGCTGAAAGTCTGCATCAGGCAGCGAAGGAGAGTATGCAGGAATGGCTTCCAGATGCATTGGAAGAACTGAGACTGGATGTGACAGGGACATTTTTGGAAGAACTGGACGAACAGAATCAGGAAGTAGAATTCCGGGAACTGATGACCAATAGTGTCTGGTATGTATTACTAAACAGGTGTGGACTGGATGTACAGGAATATCTGGATGCAGAGGATTTTCGGCATATTACGGACTTTAATCAGCTGAAAGTATTAGGACATCTGGGAAGTGCAGTCAACGAGATCAGCAGACCAGTTCTGATGCAGATTGGACGATATGTTCTGAATGATCTGGAAAATGACCTGAAAACGGTTGCAAAAGAAAAAGAAGTAGCTTATAATGAATTTAACACGTTAATTCGTGAAAGCAATACAGATAACACAGAAGATAGAGAAGAAAAAAAGGAGGAAACAGACTATGAGAGAGATCAGTTACAGCCAGAACGGAGAGTATCAGATTCCAGATATCAGCCTGGAAGAGACGAGAGGAACCATCGGCAAGTACGGAATGATGCGGAAAGAGTATCTGAGAAATCACAAGGTAGCCAGGTTCAACATTCTGACACTGCAGAACCGTCTGGACAGTCATCTGATGGAGATCGACAGCCAGGCAAGACAGAGAGTAGACGACCTGATGAACGAACTTCTGGAGAAAGATCCGGCACCGGACAAAATGGCAGACGGGATGGCATGGACCAGACACATGAACCAGATCAAGGCACAGGCAGAGGAGCTGGTGATTCAGGAGATTATTTACAGTTAAGTCTGTTCCCAACAGAAGAGGAACAGTTAGGAGAAATAAGGAAAGCGGCAGCTGCATTGGAACAGCCAGCCGCTTTTCTTATTTCCGATGAAGTGGTAAATGATATTCTCCGCACGGGAAGCGGACAGAAAAATACACTGTTTCATATTACAGCAAGACTGATTGAAGGTCTGGATAATGAAGAAATGCGGAGTTTTCTGAAAGATGAATATGGAACTGGTGGCAAAGGATTTACCATAGATGGTCAGAAAATCAGTATCTGGTATGACAATGATGGTATCCGTATCCGGCGAGGGGACTCTGCCAGAAGAAACTTTGACCGCATGGTTACGTGGGAAGAAGCAGCGAACAGAATTCGGGATATGTATGAGGATGGAAATTACGTGGATAATTTGATTTCCAATAATGCCATTGAACAGGAGCAGGAAGAAATGACAGATCTTCTTGCACTTCATTTTCGGGATACTTGCAGAAACTGGGAAAAGAAACAATCATATTCAGACTGGCAGGATGTAGTGAGTGGAGCATGGACAGATCAAGAGGAAGCAGATGCGATTGTCTATCGTTTTGAATGGCTGCAGAAATATATGGATGAGAATCCGGGAGATTATCACCGCTGGGAGATTCAGCATAATCCGGAATATTTCCAACGCTTTCAGGATCTTCAGAGGGAGCGTTCCTGGGTAGACCAGAAATTTACGGTCGAACGTCCGGCACTATCCTTTATCACACAGGATGAAATTGACGCAGTGTTAAGAAGAGGCGGCATTACTGCAGGAGGACGTAACCGAATCTATGAGTATTTCATGGAACATCATGATATGAAAGATGCAGCTGAGTTCCTGAAAAATGAGTATGGAACAGGTGGTTCCTCACCCGGAATACCAGGAGCAGATGCTTCCGACGCATCCCATGATGCAAAAGGATTAAAACTTGCAAAAGGGAAAATTGGCAGTCCAGAGGTAGAAGTTTTATTAAAGTGGAACAAGGTTGCAGAACGTGTTCGCCAGTTAATCCGCACAGATGATTATTTGTCACCGGAAGAAATGGAAAAGTACGAAGAACGACAGGAAGCACAAAGACTGGCAGATTTGGAAGAAGCACAGCAGATGTTAGGAGAACAGCTGGAGCAGGATACTTTGACAGCGGAAGATATAACTGATTTGCGATTAGTTGATTCAGAATATATGTCTGGTACCAGAACAAAAATCCACGATTTTGATTGCAAAGTTAAGGGAGAAGCGAATCGACTTCAATACACATTAGAATATCATGATGATGGAGAAGGTTTCACGATTCATACGGAAAAAGATGATATTTGGAATCTAATGTCAACACAAGAATTGGAACGTCTGGATGTAAAACTCGGACAAGAAGTACTTTATTATCATTATCACAACAAAACTGTAAATGCGGATACTTTAGATGAATTACGGGAAATCAGGGAAGAAATTATGGAGGAAGAGTCCTCGTATTTTACTGCTATTTCTCAACGTGTGTGGACAGATTATGATAAAAAAGAAAAAGAATTATCTGGAGAAGTTGAGGTATCGGAAGAAAAAGAATCTTTGGAAGAGATTAACGGAATATCAGAAACGATTCCAGCAACGAACTTCCGCATCACAGATGATGAGCTTGGACAGGGTACAGCAAAAGAAAAGTTCCGTGCCAATATCATGGCTATCCAGTTGTTAAAGAAATGTGAGGATGAGAATCGCAATGCAACACCGGAAGAACAGGAAATCTTATCCAGGTACGTTGGCTGGGGAGGTCTTGCAGATGCATTTGATGAGACAAAAGCTGCATGGGAGACAGAATATTTGGAATTAAAGACGGTTCTTACACCAGAGGAATATGCTGCAGCCAGAGCTTCCACCTTAAATGCTCATTATACACAGCCGATTGTGATTGAAAGTATGTATCAGGTGTTGGAGAATCTGGGATTTACAAAAGGAAATATTCTGGAGCCGTCTATGGGAGTTGGTAACTTCTTTGGAATGCTTCCGGAGAATCTAAACCAGTCCAAACTCTATGGTGTGGAACTGGACAGCATCAGTGGTAGAATTGCTAAACTTCTCTATCCAGATGCCAATATCCAGATCAAAGGCTTTGAGAAGACGGATTATCCCAATGATTTCTTTGACGTGGCAATCGGAAATGTGCCATTCGGTGCATATAAGGTCAATGACCGTCAGTATGACCGCTACAATTTTATGATTCATGATTACTTTCTTGCCAAGACTATAGATCAGTTACGTCCAGGTGGTGTAGCTGCGTTGATCACAACAAAGGGAACTATGGACAAGGCATCACCGGAAGTCCGGAAATATTTGGCAGAGCGTGCAGACTTGCTGGGGGCAATCCGACTGCCGAACACAGCTTTTAAGGCAAATGCAGGAACAGAAGTCAGTGCTGATATTTTGTTTTTCCAGAAGCGTGAGAGTTTCACAAAAGAGATGCCAGACTGGGTGAATTTGGAGAGTGATGCAAATGGGATTACCATTAACAAGTATTTTGTCGATCATCCGGAAATGATTCTTGGTGAGATGAAAGAAGTGTCCGGTCCGTATGGTATGGAAACAACCTGTGCTCCAATAGAAGGAGCTGTTCTGGAATTACAGTTACAAGAAGCTGTAAAACACATCAAGGGAAGCATGGTACCGGCAGTAGATGTGGAGACAGAACTGGATGAGATGCCAGAGAGTATTCCGGCAGATCCAAATGTCCGAAATTACAGCTATACGGTGGTAGATGATCAGGTATATTACCGTGTCAATTCTTTGATGAATCAGGTGAAAATGCCTGCAGCCACTGCAGAACGTGTAAAAGGCATGGTTGCAATCCGTGATACCGTTCGTGAGCTGATCGCCATGCAGATGGAAGAATTTGTCACAGACGAAGAAATCCAAAAACAGCAGGAAAAACTGAATCAGGTGTATGATACCTACACAGCAAAGTATGGAGTTATTGGAAGTAATGCTAATAAACGGGCATTTTCTGATGACTCTTCTTATTGTCTGCTGTGTTCCCTGGAAGACTTGAATGAAGATGGAACATTGAAGCGGAAAGCGGACATGTTCACCAAACGAACCATCAAAAAGGCGGTTGCTGTGACAAGTGTGGAGACAGCCACAGAAGCACTTGCTCTGTCTTTAAATGAAAGGGCGAAAGTAGATCTCCCATATATGGCACAGCTGACCGGAAAGACCGAAGAGAAAATTACAGAAGAGCTGGTTGGAGTTATCTTCAAAAATCCACTGACAGACCAGTGGGAAAGCGGAGATGAATATCTCTCCGGAAATGTTAGGGATAAATTAAATACTGCGAGAACTTTTGCAGAGAATCATCCGGAATTCACATCGAATGTGCGTGCACTAGAGGCAGTTCAGCCGAGAGATCTGGAAGCATCGGAGATTGAAGTGCGTATTGGAGCTACCTGGATTGAACCTTCGGATTATCAGGATTTTATGCAAGAAACATTGCATACACCATGGTATCTGCTTCAGAAAGAAATACAGGTGAAATTCTCTGAGGTAAATGGTGAGTGGAGGATTACAGGAAAGAATGCCGACAGTCCCCAAAATGCGTTTGCCTATGCAACGTATGGAACTGAGAGAGCAAATGCCTATAAGATTCTGGAAGATACCCTGAACCTGAAAGATGTACGCATCTATGATAAGAGTGTCAATGAAAATGGTGATGAGATCCGTGTCCTTAATAAGAAAGAAACTATGCTGGCATCACAGAAGCAGGATGCCATGAAAGCAGCATTTAAGGACTGGATTTTTAAAGACCAGCAGAGACGAGAGAGGCTGGTAAAAGTGTACAATGAACGATTTAACAGCATCCGTCCCCGTGAATACGATGGCAGTCATTTGACTTTCCCAGGAATGAATCCGGAAATTGAACTTCGCCCACATCAGAAAAACGCTGTCGCACATCAGCTTTATGGAGAGAATGTGCTTCTTGCTCATGTAGTAGGAGCTGGAAAGACCTACGAAATGGTAGCGGCGGCAATGGAGAGCAAACGCCTGGGATTATCTCAGAAAAACCTCTTTGTCGTTCCAAACCATTTGACGGAGCAGTGGGGTGCAGAATTCCTGCAGTTATATCCGGGTGCCAATATTCTGGTGGCAACGAAGAAAGATTTTGAACCGGCAAATCGAAAGAAGTTCTGTGCCAGAATCGCTATGGGAAATTATGATGCTATTATCATTGGACATTCCCAGTTTGAGCGTATTCCAATCTCTGATGAACGTCAGGAAGCCATGTTACGGAAGCAGATTGATGATTTGGAAATGGCAATTCAGAGTGCAAGGTATGAACAGGATGGCGGACGTTATACCGTCAAACAGATTGAAAAGACCAGAAAGACACTGCAGACAAGGCTGGAAAAACTGAATCAGAAAGAGAAAAAAGATCAGGTAGTTACGTTTGAAGAACTGGGCGTGGATCACTTGTATGTAGATGAAGCACACAGCTATAAAAATGCGTTTCTTTATACAAAAATGAGAAATGTAGCCGGGATTGCACAGAACGAAGCACAGAAGTCGGCAGATATGTTCAATAAATGTCAGTATCTGGATGAGATTACCAGAGGAAAAGGCATTACCTTTGCTACGGGCACACCGATCAGCAACAGCATGACGGAATTATATGTTATGCAGCGGTATCTGCAGAACAGCAAACTGCAGAATATGGGACTTGGATTGTTTGATTCTTGGGCTTCCACTTTTGGAGAAGTTGTCACGAGCATCGAACTTGCACCGGAAGGGACAGGGTATCGTGCAAAATCCAGGTTTGCTCGATTCTATAATATCCCGGAACTGATGAATATGTTTAAGGAGATTGCAGATATCAAGACTTCCGATCAATTAAAGCTTCCAGTGCCGGAAGCGGAATATGAAACAGTGGTGTTGAAACCAACGGAACAGCAGAAAGAAATCGTAGAAAGTCTGGGAGAACGTGCAGAAGTTGTCAGAAACGGAGGGGTAGATGCCTCGGTCGATAATATGCTAAAAATCACCAATGACGGAAGAAAGTTAGCATTGGACCAGCGTTTGGTGAATGAATTATTGCCAGATAATCCAGAAAGTAAAATATCAGTTTGTGCAGAGAAAAGCTATGAAATATGGAAAGACACAGCAGCACAGAAATCCGCACAGTTGATTTTCTGTGATTTGAGCACACCAAAAGGTGATGGCAGTTTCAATGTTTATGATGACTTGAAGCAAAAACTGATGGAGAAAGGTGTACCGGAAAAAGAGATTGCTTTTATTCATGATGCAAATACAGAAGCAAAGAAGACGGAGCTGTTTGGAAAAGTGAAATCCGGGCAGGTTCGTTTTTTGATTGGTTCAACAGCAAAGATGGGTGCAGGAACCAATGTGCAGGATCGTTTGATTGCCCTGCATCATCTGGATATTGGCTGGAAACCGTCTGACTTGGAACAGAGGGAAGGACGTATTATCCGTCAGGGAAACCATAATAAAAAGGTTCATATCTTCCGGTATGTAACAGAATCCACTTTCGACAGTTATATGTGGCAGTTGATCGAGAACAAGCAGAAATTCATTTCCCAGATTATGACGAGCAAAGCACCGGTCAGAAGTTGTGAAGATGTGGACGAAGCGGCGCTGTCCTATGCAGAGGTCAAAGCACTTGCAACCGGAAATCCGGCAGTAAAAGAGAAGATGGCATTAGATGTGGATGTGGCAAAATTAAAGCTTTTAAAAGCTAATCACATGAATAACCAGTACCGCCTGGAAGATGACATTGCAAGGAATTTTCCGCAACAGATTGCAAAACTGACGGAGATTATTGCCAGCTACAAGGCAGATATCGCTCATTTTTCTGAGCATAAAATTACAGATCCAGAGCAGTTTTCTATGGAAATCAGTGGCAAAGTGTTCACAGAAAAGAAAGAGGCAGGTGCGGCACTTCTGGCGGTCTGCAAAGACATTAAGTCTGTAGATGCAGCTATGGACATTGGAAGCTATCAGGGATTTAACATGAGAATCCAATTCGACAGCTGGAGCAAAGAGTTTATCCTGTCTGTAAAGCATGAATCGGTAGCTAAAGTTCGGTTGGGAGCCGATGCTCTGGGAAATATCACTCGTATCAATAATCTTTTAGAAAGTTATCCGGAAAAACTGGCAGAAGCAGAACAACGGCTGGAAACGGTACAGGAGCAGATGACAAATGCCAAAGAGGAAGTCGGGAAGCCATTTCCAAAAGAAGAGGAGTTGAACCAAAAACTGGAGCGGTTGTCAGAATTAAATGCACTTCTCAATATGGATGAGCGGGAAGATACAGAAACAGAGCAGTCGGAATCAAAAGAGAAAGAAGAAAGACCGGCAAGAGGTTCTATCCATGAGAAACTGCAGATTTATAAAGAAAAGAGTCAACGGGAAAGTGAAACTGGCAAGGAAACCAGAAAACGGGACTTCGGTTTGGAATAAGTAAACAGGAAAGATGGCATAATTTGGTAGAAGAAGGCTCTGCCGGTTATGCCATTTTTTTGAACACAGGAGGAATTTGAATGGCGAGAATTATGATAACAGGCAAAGAAACGCAGAAAATGCGGGAATATACGCAGGAACAGATAGACCGTGCAGAACACATGGGAATAGAGATTCCAGCGGATGTAAAAGAACAGATTTTTGAATATGCAAATCTGATTGGCGAGGAAGAGAAAGTAAGGACGTTGGTAAGAAATCTGACAGATGCAATCAATCAGGCAGATGAAGATAAAGTAGAGGAACTTCTGGATGATGCAAAAATGGATATTCAGGACTTACCAGATCCAACCATAGGCAAGCTGGAATTACGTGACTATGGATATACAGCAGAGGATATGGTACCGCTCAGAAAAGAAGCAGCCTTGGATTATCACAGAATGGGTTCTAAGATTTATTGCCTGGACAGTGATGGTGGCAAAGGAGAGTATGCAAGTAAAGAAATGATACAGACGCATGAAGGTCTGTTTGGCATGGAATTACAGATGTGGGAACGGATAAGGGATCAGGATCTGGATTATGCCGATGAAGATGTGGGAGCATTTCAGGAGCCTATGAGTGTCATTGACCAGGAAGAAGCATTGAAATTATACGATGCCGGAGCAGATATCTATCTGATTACTAATTTTTCATCACCGGTCTATGTCACGGAACGCAAGGAAATCGAACGAGGACCGGAGCATTATCAGATGTCCATGGCAGAACGGGAGCGTTTTCGTAACCTGGAATGGAAAATGCACAAATATCCGCAGATTCAGTCTTTGAAAGAGGCAAACCTGTTGTTAGGAACAAGGCGAACCTTTGGCATTTATCAGATCAAGGATGATTCACCGGGTGAAAACTATGCATTTATGAATATGAGTTTTATTGAAAGTCATGGTATGCAGATAAAAAAAGAAGATTATAAGCTGGTCTATGTTGGAGAATTACTGGGAAATACGTCACTGGATGATATTTTTGAAAGGTTCAACATTGACAGACCGAAAGACTTCCGTGGGCATTCCCTGTCTGTCAGTGATATCGTAGTTTTGAATGATGGGGAAAAAGTAACAGCTCATTTTGTAGACAGTATCAGTTTTGAACAGCTAGATTCTTTCCTGAATCTGGAAGAACAGGTTCTTAGTGAACTGGCATATGAGGTAGCAGAACGTTACTTTGCTATTCAGAGAACAGAAGAAGGATATGATTATTCCTTTTACGATGAAGATTTCCGCCTGATGGATGGTGGCGTCTATGAAAATGGTGAAATTTCTATTGAAGAAGCGGCAGAGGAACTTCTGGAAGACGAAGGCTGGACTGGAGAACGCATCCGTGGGGATTATGATCAGTTGATGGAAAAAGTGGAAGAAATGGATGAGGTTGTAATGGCAGAGATTCAGAAAAGCCAGGGAGAATATAAGCCATTGGCAAAGGTAGAAGAACTGGAAGAGGCAAATTATAACATGATTGATAATGTCCTCAATAATATGCCACCGAAGAAAGAACCGTATCTGGAATACTTTGCGGCAGAATGCGATGAGTTCCATGATATGGGAGCTTATGAAAAAAGTACCGATGTTAATCAGATAGCTGCAGTCTATGAAAAATATAGGGAAAATCCTGAAAATGCCTATCGAGTATGCAGTATGGGGATTATCTATCGTGATCCGGAAGACAGTTACTACGATGATGCTGAATTTGCAATCGTAAAAGGAAATACAGTACTTGGAAATCTGATGGACGATGTTCGATTTTATGGAGAACTTGCACTGGTACGGGAAGGGATTGAGAAAATTCATGAAGCATTGCCGGACTATAAGTACGTACCGATGCGGGATGTTCGAGAAGCAATGTATCCAGAGAAGATGACTACAGAACAGCTGGCAGAGGCACTGGATGAGATTGCAGAAGCATTTGATCCGTATGAGTATCGAGATAATGTGGAGATAGGAGAAAATACGGTACAGGAAGTGATGCTGGATTTGCGAAGTGGAAATATTCATTCCTATATTTCGTATCTGAAGGATATTGTAGACGAAGAATGTGACCAGTCTGTGCGTGCAGGTGTATTGATTGAAAGACTGAAAGCTTATGAACCGGAACTTCCCAAAGATATGGAACCAATGGTGTATGTAAACTTCTGTGAAGAGAGTAATCTCATGAATCCAAGATGTCAGAAGTTATCCGAGTTAGATGCAAAAACAGCAGAAATGGATAAAGAATGGTATGCAAAACGTGATCCGAAGACAGAGGAACCTAAAAAAATCGCAAAGATATATGTGACGGTATATTATGCGGAAAAAGGTGAACAGATGCTGCATCATTTCAAGAAATCAATGGATATTGGAAATGGACATGGCGGTATTGTGAGTCAGTTAAAGTATGATAATGAAATGAAGCTTACAGATGAGTATTGGATCAATTACCAGAAAGGCAAAGGAAGTGAAGAGTTCCAAAAGTATATGGAAGATCTGACAGATATGCAGAACCATGTGCTTCCGTATCTGCAGAGCTTTCGCAACCTGGAAGAACAAGGTGTGAAGGAGAGACGAGAACAGCAGATAGCGGAAAGAAATGAAGGAAGAGTAGATGAGCGAGTAACAAGTACCGAAGCGAATGCAGTGGTTAAGGATGCAGGAAAGACAGATAGAAAAACGGCGCAGCAGAAGCAGACGGTAGATGGAAAAGATAAGAAATTATCCATTCATGAACGGCTTGAAATCAATAAGAAGATTATTCAAGAAAAACAGGGAAAAGATAAGCCTGAGAGAGGAGCTGATTATGGTGTGAGATAATTGAAAAAAGGAATGGAAGTTACTGTTTTGGTAGCTTTCATTCCTTTTTTGACGTGAGAGAAGAGTTATTTTTGATTAAATAGATTGTTACATTCGTCTATAATAGCTTCAACTGTGCGTACCTGTGATGGTGTGAGCTTGCGGAGCTTATCTGAGAGAATCAACAGATCCTTATCAATAATTTCACCAGTGAGCAAATAGTCGGCACTTACTTCTAAAGCAGAGGAGATTTTTAACAGATTTTCAGGTCTCATTGCCCGTTTTCCTGATTCCGCATAAGAAACAAACTGGGTAGTGACATCACCTTTTTCTGCAAGTGCTTCTTGAGTGAGTCCCAGCTTTTTTCGACGATCCATAATTCTTTTTCCAATTTCCTGTAAACATAATTCGCTATCCGACATTAGTATAAAACATCTCCTCTCGTATTGTTAAATTATATCCACAATCGATGATAAAAATAATCGCCTACCGTTGACTAAAATCAACAATACGATATATAATTGGAGATAAATATTGAAAAACCGTGGATACATAACAAGTAGAAAAAGTAGTGTATGGGAATACGAAAAAGCGAACAGCTATAATGAAAGAAAATGAATTCTCAGGAGGACTATGATTATGGAACAGATGGATTTTTCAATAGAGCTATCAGAAAGTGAGATAGAAAAATTTGCAGATTATCTATACCAGAAAGAAAATGCAAAAGCAACAATCAATAAATATATGGCAGATATAAAAAAGTTTTTATCTTTTTTGGCAGATGATAAGCGGATCAATAAAAAAGTATTGTTGCAATATAAAGAATGGCTTGCTCAAAAATATGCTGTCAATAGTGTTAATTCAATGCTTGCCGCCTTGAATCAGTTCCTGGAATTTTTGAATGTAGGAAAGCTGAAAGTGAAAAGAATAAAAGTGCAGAAGCAGCCTTTTTTACAGGATCAGAAAGAATTGACAGAAAAAGAATGCAGGAAATTGATTGCAACAGCTATGGCAGAAGGAAAAGAACAGCTTGCATTGTGTATTGAAACAATAGCATGTACAGGAATTCGGATTAGCGAAATAAAATTTTTTACAGTGGAGCGTGTAAAATCTGGAAAGATAGAGATTTATAATAAAGGAAGTATAGAAGGATTTTTTTGCCGAAGGTATTGCAAAGGAAACTTCTTTCCTATTGCCATAATAACCAAATAGCAGAAGGTTGGATATTTGTCACGAAAAATGGGAAGTTAAAAGACAGAAGTAATATTTGGAGAGAAATGAAACGATTAAAAGAAAAGGCAGGAGTAGCAGAATCAAAAATATTCCCGCATAATTTTCGACATCTATTTGCAAGAATTTATTATAAAGTGACAAAAGATATTACAGGTCTTGCTGATTTACTTGGACATAGCAGTATCAATGTAACGAGAATATATACAGCAACTACAGAAACAGTGTTCCAAAAGAAGCTGGATAAGATTGTCGAACAGGAAATATTGGAATGTACAACATAATATCTGTTATGTTGTTTATGGACAGATTAAGTTTCGTACGATATAATGTTAAATAACACCCTGCTATCTGTTATGCTGTTCATATTACATAGTTCCTTTCTGATTTTTTGGTAGCTGTGCCCTATTTAAGTACCGCTCTTGGTAAATTGGCTATAATCTTTATTATTTTTATTGCTTAAAGTTATCTTTTAGAGGAAATGAATGACTTGCAGAAATAGGGTAGAACAGGTTAATAGAGGCACTGTACAACATAACAGATATTATGTTGTATTGATTTGGCAATGGATAAGGAGTAACGATGGGATATACTGTAAGAAAATTACTTGAATCAGAACAATTTCCAAAAATGAAGCTGCTTTGCGGTGAAAAAGGTCTAGATTTGGAAGTGAAAGGCATTCGAATAATCGAAATTGAAGATATGGAGCGATACCTGACGGGTGGTGAAATACTCATAACCAGTCTTCAGGTATATTTATCATGCAGTGATCGAGAAGTAGAGCAGCATTTTGAAGATTTAGTTAAAAGTGATATAAGTGGATTCATTGTAAAGAAAAGAAAAGAATATGATCCTACAGGACGCAGATTGAGTTTATTAGAAAAACACTGCAAAAAATATGAAATTCCTCTGGTAGAAATTCCAGGAGATTTATATTACTGGGGAATTATCCGTCATGTTATGATGCAGGTATTCGATAAAGACACTGCACGCTTAAAGTATTTTAAAATTACACATGATAATTTTAATACGTTTATTTTAAAAAATAATGGATCAAGCAATACAGCAAGTGATATTATCAAATTTTTAAGCATCATGATCGAGAATCCTGTTGTATTGTATTATGGTAATCTTAATTGTATGGTTTCAACAAACTTGGACAACTCCAAGTTAATATTGTCAGATGAAATTCAGCCATATAAACCCAATATTATTACGAAATTTCAATATATGAAGCAGATGAAGGGAAGCCGTGTTCAATATGTAGTGAAATTTGCCATATTGAATGAGGTGGAAATATATATAACAATAACAGAAGAAAATAGAGAACTGATAGAACTTGATTATATGGCAATCGAAAATGCGATTATTAACTTGCAGTATGGATTTTTGAGTGAATTTGCACAGGATGAAGTGAAAAAGAAGTATCAGAGAGATATTATCCATAATATTCTGAATGGATTACTGAGTTCGAAAGAAATGACTGAAGCGGCAGCACAGCTCGGAATGAAAGAAAGCGATACTTACAGGGTTGTTGATTTTCATACCATCACAAAAAATGTACAAAGAAAATATACAAAAGAACAGCTTCACGAAGTAGGTGTTATCGAGGGTGAATTGATGCATCTTTTGCCGGATGCGCTTATTTACAGAAATATGGATCAGATTGTTATGATTCAACAGGTAGATTCCAATCAGACAGAACTGGAATATCAGAAAGAGATGGAAGAAATAGAGGAGGTTATCCAGCGAAGCATCCTTTATAGAAAGAAAGATACAGACTTTCAGATTGGTATAGGAAAAAGTGTGGAAGGGTATCAACGATTGAAAGAATCTTATTACGAAGCAAGTCAGGCTATCAAGTATATTGAGATTATCCGCCTGGTGACTGGTGATAAGAATAAGTCAGTAGTACATTATTCGAACCTCGGATTTTTCCAGATATTCGGCAAAGTTGATGATATGACGGAATTGGAAAGATGCATTCCGGAAACATTAAAGAAATTATATTTATATGATGATGAACATAAGGGAGAATTGATTACAACCTTGCAGATGTATCTTAGAAATAACCAAAGCATCAAGAAAACTGCAGGTGCAATGTTTGTTCATTATAGAACGATATCTTACAGACTTGAAAAAATAAAACAAATTTCTGGAATTAATTTTGACAATGCAAATGAAGTGCTGGCAGTCAGTAATGGTCTGATTATTTATAAAATGTTAAAAGAAATAGAATAGAAAAAGAAAGAGAAATCGTGTTGAGGCATGGTTTCTTTTTTTTTGAACGAAGTTCATAAAAAGATATTAATGGAGAATATCGATACAATGGAACAGATTTTACAAAAAAACGGATAAATATTTTCATTGATTGTACATTATATTAACCGGTTTCAATCTGTATAATTGGGAAACTGATGAGAAAATATTTCAGGAAAAGAATCACTGCTACAGAGGATAGTATTTTTTTGATACAAACTAAGACCTTGCAGGGTTTAGATTAGAGGGATAACGATGCAACTAAAAAATTCAACAGATTACGCAATTAGAATTGTGTGTTACTTAGCAGCACAGGAACGATGGTATCTACATCAGAATTATCACGGAAGCTAAATGTTTCTGCTAATTATGTTCCTAAAATAGCGAAAAAACTGAAAAATGCAAAAATAGTCACTGCCTGTGAAGGTACAAATGGTGGCTATATGCTGGCAAAACAACCGGAGAACATTTCTTTAATGGATATTATATCGTGCGTAGAGGAAACAATGGCAATTAATCGTTGTTTGGAAGAAGATCGATTTTGTTCCAGAAATTTAGAAGATACCTGCAAGATACATAAAATATTGTTGAGTTTGCAGAATACATACAATAATAAATTAGAGAGTGTAAAGGTTTCAGACGTTATTCGCCCTGGAGAAGATGAATATTTTGGACGATTTTATGTTGTATTAAAACTGAACTTAAAGGAAAAAAGCTACGAGTGTGTGTATTCACATATCCGTGAAGTGTACGAGAAAGTAAGAAAAACAGAAAGCTATGAAGAGTTCATAAGCCAATATGTAGAAAGATACGTGTATGCTTCTGACAAAAAAATGGTTCATGACTTCTTATCAAGTGAAGGATTAGAAGAAAGACTAGTTGATGGATGTGAGGAAAAAGATCTTCCGTATCGCAGAATTACTGGAAAAGATAAGAATGCATATGTTTGGATGGAAGCAAAAAATATATAGATGCAAATGAGAATACTGCAATTATTACCTTACATAATGAGAAAATTGTCCAGAACACAGTTATAAAGATGGAACGAGAACTCATAAAAAAAGAACAAGATATGACAAAGCAGTATTGGGATATGGTATCACTTTTAACTACTGTATTGAATCATAATCATTTAGTTGAAGTAGGGTACCAAGATGACATCAGTTTCTATACGAAACAGGTATATCTTCAATTGCAGAAAAAATATCCAGAATACGGGATTACGGATGAAGAAATTGCGTCAGTAGCGCATTTGGCACCGATTCATGATATTGGAAAGATAAAAGTACCAATTGAAATTTTAAATAAAAATGGAAAATTGACGGATGAAGAAATGAATGTAGTAAAGCAACATCCATTAGTAGGTGCAGCGATGACCCAGAGATTCCCAGAAGGGATAACAACGGAAAAGCTGAACCAGTATAGCTATGAAATATGCAGACATCACCATGAAAGATATGATGGTTCAGGATATCCGGACGGTTTGAAAGGGAATGCAATTCCAATGTGTGCACAGGTCGTTGGGATTGTGGATGCTTACGATGCATTGATCAATGATCGTCCATACAAAAGGAAATATGAACCGGAAGAGGCAATCCAGATGATTTCAAATGGTGAATGTGGAGCGTTTTCAAATCAGCTGATGCAATGCTTTCAGGAGGCAGCAAAGCAGCCAGAGTGGTTAAAAGTAACAAAAAGTCAAGCATGACAGAAGATTTGAGGCGATTTTGTGAACAAGAAATTGAGTGTTTTAAGACGAATTACAGCAGTTGTTCTGTGCGTTACATTATTATCTTCGCAAGTCGTAGTTGCGAATGCTGAAGATTCAGAAAGAATGAATGTGCAGACCAATAGTGAAATTACAGATATATCGGAACAGGATGGTTTCGGCAGTGATACATCTGAAATATCTGATATCACGGAAAGTGATATTCCTGATTCTTTTGAAGGAGAATCAGAGCAAAATACAGATATTAGTACTGAAGTAACAGAGAAATTTGGTAATTCTGAAGATCAAGGATTTACAGATGGAGAAGAAACAATTATCGAGGATGAAAACACCTCAGATACTTTGGAAGAAGCAAATCCAGATTATGAAGATGGAAAAATATGTATCTA
>NZ_QUED01000027.1:0-46536 GCF_003477865.1 Blautia sp. AF34-10 | reverse complement strand
GCTTCGAGGTTGCGGCGGCGATTGCTTTCGTCTTTTCCGGACCGAAAGCAAAGCGTTTCAGATAGGACTCGTAGTCCCAGTTGACGAGTACGCGGCCTACATCAAAAATAATGGTATCAATCATGACTGTTTTTCTCCTTTGTCTGATTTGTCGTTCTCATCGCGGTGCGACAGAACCTTGGCAACCAGCATCATGGCATAGATGAGCACTGGTGCGGTAATTGCACAGTAGAGGCAGACCGTCAGCGCCTTGTGTGCAAACGGCGTGTCGATAAACGCAAAAATCATGGCGCCAAGCCCGAATCCGATCAGGACCGCGATGGAGAGAAGGGCGCCGATCTGTTTGAGTCGTTTCATAAAAATCTCCGATCGTTTACTGAAAATAAAATATAAAGAAACATAACCAAGTGTAGCACAGTTGAAAAGAAACATCCACCGCAAGTTTTAAGAATTTTTTAGAAAAAATTAATGGCGCTTTCGATTGCTTTTTTCCCTCAAAAGGGATAGAGTATTGGCATATACTTTGAAAAAGGAGAAACGAGAACAAAATGGATAAACTGAAAGAAAAACTTTCCCGCCTGATGTACGGCCGCTACGGCATCGATCAGCTGGGCAATTTTATGATGTGGGCGGCAGTTGCCATGATGATTTTCGGAGCGGTTGTACGGAGCTCCCTTATCTACACCCTGGCACTCGTCCTGATCGTCTGGGCGGATGTGCGCATCATGTCCAAGAACCATTCCAAACGGTATGCGGAAAACCAGAAATTCCTGGAACTGAAAAACCGCGTCGTCGGATTCTTCCGAGGCGGAACCCGTGCATTCAAGGATAAAGAGCACTGCTACTTCCGCTGCCCGTCCTGCCATCAGCAGGTGCGTGTGCCGAAAGGAAAAGGCCACATCGAGATCCGCTGCCCGAAATGCGGAACAAAATTCATCAAAAACACCTGATAAAAAGGAGCAGTGCGATTCATGTTTGGTTATGTGACCATCCGAAAGGATGACCTGAAAGTCAAAGATTACAACAAATATCAGGCATACTACTGCGGTCTGTGTCAGGATATCAAAGAGGCGTATGGAAAAAAGGGTCAGGCGATGCTGACGTTTGATATGACATTTCTTTCCATCCTGCTGACCGGGCTTTATGAATGTGAGACAAAAGAAGAGGAGCATTACTGCTTTCTTCATCCCGGCAAAAAACATAAATGCCTGCGGAACAAATACACAAAATACTGCGCAGACATGAACGTGCTGCTCGCCTATTACAATCTGCTGGATGACTGGGAGGACGAGAAAAACTACGCGGCGTTTACAGCGGCAAAGGCTTTGAAAAAATCTGTGACACGCATCGAGGCATCGTATCCGCGCCAGACGAAAGCAGTGCAGGATTACCTCGAAAAGCTGCATGCATGCGAGAAGGAAAACAATCCAGACCTCGATCTTGCGGCGGGCTATACCGGAGAGGTGATGGCGGAGATCTATATTCCGGAGGAGGACATCTGGAGCGATGATCTGCGCCAGGTCGGCTTTTACATCGGAAAATTCATTTACCTGATGGATGCGCTTGATGACGTGGAAAAAGATAAAAAGAGCGGAAACTACAACCCGTTTCTGTCCATCGCAGATCAGCCGGACTTCGAGGAAACCGCAGAAAAAATCCTGCTGATGATGACGGCGGAAGCGTCGCGTGCATTTGAAAAACTTCCGATCCTGGAAAATGTAGACATTCTGCGAAATATATTGTATGCTGGTATCTGGGAAAAATACGAAATGCGAAAAAGCGCAAAAGAGCGCCAAAAAGAGGAGAAATAAAGACTGATGACAGATCCATATGAGGTGCTGGGCGTGTCCCGCGGGGCTTCGGACGATGAAATCAAAAAAGCATACCGAAAACTCAGCCGGACGTATCACCCGGATGCCAATATCAATAATCCGAATAAAGCAGAAGCAGAAGAAAAATTCAAACAGGTGCAGCAGGCGTACAAACAGATCATGGATGAACGCGAGCACGGCACCTCGTACCAGAGCGGAGGTTCGTCGTATGGCGGAGATGCTTACGGCGGCTATGGCCCGTTCGGCGGCTTCGACCCATTCGGCGGCGCGTACGGAAACGGCGGCTCCGCACGGAATGATTATGGAAATTCCGAGCAGGAAATGCGGCTGCAGGCGGCAGCCAACTACATCAACAGCGGCCACTTCCGCGAGGCGATGAACGTGCTGAACGACATTTCCGACCGCAGCGGAAAATGGTATTTCCTGCATGCGATCGCAAATTCGCGCCTCGGCAACAACATCAATGCCGTGCAGGATGCCGAGATGGCAGTCAAATTAGAACCGCAGAATCTGCAGTACCAGCAGCTTTTAAACCAGCTCCAGGGCAGCGGCCAGTGGTATTCCGACATGGGAAGCGGCTACGGCTACGAGAGAAGTGCAGGTGATCTCGGAAAATGGTGCTGTGAATGTATGGCAATCAATGCCATCTGCAATTGCTGTTGCTGCGGCGGAAGAGGATTTTTCTGCTGTTGATGAAAACGAAGTGTATAAAAACAAAAATACCGGGGAGAATAGGACTATCATCGAAATTCCCCTGTTCGATGAGACAGACAAAAGAAGAATAAGGAAATACTTATCCTCCCCTTAAAGACCCCGCTGCGGCCGCAAAAAACGGTCCGCCGCGGGGTCTTCCTTGTCTTTTCCGTACATCGAAAGTCCTTGTGTTTCCTGTCAAAACAGATTATAATGAAAGAGATCGCAATCATGACCGGAAGCCCGATTAGATTCAGAAAAATACGGCACGGATCAGATAAAGAAAACAGAAAGAGAGAAAAGCTATGGAACGAAAAACAGCATGGAATGAGTACAACAAAAAAGATATGAAAAAGCTGGAAAAATTAAACGCCAGCTACCGCGCATTCCTGGACAACGGAAAAACAGAGCGCGAGTGCGTAAAAGAGAGCGTGCGCCAGGCGGAAGAGGCTGGATACGTAAACCTTGACACTTACGTAAAAGAAAACCGTGCATTAAAACCAGGCGACAAAGTTTACGCCGTATGCATGAAAAAAGCCATCGCACTGTTTCAGATCGGAACAAGACCGCTGACCGAAGGTATGAATATCCTCGGCGCACACATCGATTCCCCGCGTCTCGATGTAAAACAGAACCCGCTGTATGAGGACAACGGATTTACATATCTCGATACCCACTACTACGGCGGTATCAAAAATGGCAGTGGGTAACCCTTCCACTTGCCATCCACGGTGTGGTAGCGAAAAAGAACGGCGAAGTCGTTGATGTTGTGATCGGTGAGGATGACAACGATCCGGTATTCTGCGTGACAGACCTTCTGATCCACCTCTCCAGAGAGCAGCAGACAAAACCGGCAAACACTGTTGTAGAGGGCGAAAACCTTGACCTTCTGATCGGAAGCCAGCCGCTCGAAGGAACTGAGAAAGAGGCAGTCAAAGCCATGACCTTAAAACTCTTAAACGACAAATACGGCATCGAAGAAGAGGATTTCCTCTCCGCAGAGCTTGAGATCGTACCGGCCGGAAAAGCACGCGAGCTTGGTATGGATGCCAGCATGATCCTTGCATACGGCCAGGATGACCGTGTATGTGCATACACTTCTCTTGTCGCAATGCTCGAGGTGGAAGCACCGGAGAAGACATCCTGCTGCCTGCTCGTAGACAAAGAGGAGATCGGAAGCGTCGGAGCAACCGGCATGCAGTCTCATTCTTCGAAAACACCATGGCAGAGCTGCTTGCACTTGCAGGCGAGGGAACAGAACTGGCCCTTCGAAGATGCCTTGCTTCCTCCAGAATGCTCTCTTCTGATGTCAGCGCAGCATTTGATCCGCTGTATGCAGCAGCATTTGAGAAGAAAAATGCAGCCTTCTTCGGAAAAGGTATCGTAATTAACAAATTTACAGGAGCAGGCGGAAAGAGCGGCTCAAACGATGCCAATGCAGAGTACGTCGGAGCTCTTCGCGCTATCTTTGATGATGCAAAAGTAAATTGGCAGACAGCAGAGCTTGGTAAAGTTGATGTCGGAGGCGGCGGAACCATCGCCTACATCATGTCTCTGTACGGTATGGAAGTGATTGATTCCGGTGTACCGGTTCTCAGCATGCATGTCCATGGGAAGTAACCAGCAAAGCAGATGTTTACGAGGCCAAGAAGGCCTATGTGGCATTTTTGAAAAACGCATAAATAATATTGAGGAGGTTTGAAACGTTTGGACAGTGACATAGTCGGCAGTATTCTTTTGCAGGTCGTATTGATAGCGGTCAATGCGGTATTTGCCTGCGCGGAGATCGCTGTGGTCTCCTGCAACGACGCTAAACTGGAAAAAATGGCACAGGAGGGAAACAAAAGAGCGGCGAAGCTGTTTCATCTGACGGAACAGCCATCCCGTTTTCTTGCAACGATACAGGTGGTCATCACTCTGTCCGGTTTTCTCGGAAGTGCCTTTGCAGCAGAAAATTTTTCGGATCGAATCGTTTCTGCTCTTGTGGACGCGGGTATGAAGATTCCGGAAAAGACACTGGATGCGATTGCCGTTGTGCTGATTACGCTGCTTTTATCTTACATCACCCTGATCTTTGGCGAACTGGTGCCGAAAAGGATTGCAATGCAGAAGGCTGAGCAGATTGCGCTCGGGATTTCCGGTCTTGTAAGCGGTGCTTCGAAAGTGTTTGCACCGCTTGTGTGGCTGCTGACTGCATCGACAAACGGTATCCTGCGCCTTCTGGGGATCGATCCGAATGAGGACGACGATCAGGTAACAGAGGAAGAAATCCGGATGATGGTAGATGCCGGCAGCGAAAAAGGTACCATCGACAACGAAGAAAAAGATATGATTCAGAACGTATTTGAATTCGATGATCTGACGATCGACGAAATCTGTGTCCACAGAACCGATGTGGACCTTCTGTGGCTGGAAGACTCGGTCGAGGAGTGGGAGCAGCTCATCCATGAGAGCCGCCACTCGTATTATCCGGTCTGCGGCGAAAGCGTAGACGATATCATCGGCGTTCTGGATGCCAAGGATTATTTCCGGCTTCGCACCAAGGACCGCGATCATGTCATGAAAGAAGCAATCAAACAGCCTTATTTTGTTCCTGAAAACATCAAGGCTGCCACGCTGTTCCAGAACATGAAAAAGACCGGCAACTATTTTGCCGTGGTTCTGGATGAGTACGGCGGCATGGATGGAATTATCACCGTGCGTAACCTGATCGAGCAGCTTGTCGGGGACTTGAATGATGAGGCGGAGATCGGGCAGCCATCGGAAATTGAGCTGATTTCCACAGACACCTGGAAAATCATGGGAAGTGCCTCGCTGGATGACGTGGCGGAGGAACTGAAGATCAAACTGCCGGTCGATGAATATGAAACGTTCGGCGGCTACATTTTCGGGGAACTCGGCGCGGTTCCGGATGACGGCAGCCAGTTTGAACTCGAGACCGACGATCTCTGGATCAAGGTCATGCGGGTCAAAGAGCACCGCGTGGAAAATACGGTGGTAAGGAAACTGCCTCCGAAGGAAAAAGGAGAGCAGGAGGAACGTAAGGAGAGGGAATGAAACGTGAACTGGATACAGCAGACCGGAAAATTGTGGAACTGCTGCAGGAAGATGCAAGGCTTCCGCTCAAAAGTATTGCAGACAAGGTAAGTCTCACTTCGCCGACGGTTTCGGCGAGAATCGACCGCCTGGAAAAGGACGGGGTGATCACCGGCTACCGCGCGAGTGTGAACCCGGAGGTTTTCGACTATCGGATCAAGGCATTCATCAATCTGGAGGTTGAGCCGGTGCGGAAAAAGGAATTCTATCCGTACATCACCGACTGCCCGAATGTGATCGAGTGCAACTGCGTGACCGGCGACTATTCGATGCTGATGGAGGTTGTGTTCCACACAACATCTGAGCTGGATCAGTTTATCGGCCAGCTTCAGCATTTTGGAAGAACGAAGACGCAGATCGTGTTCTCTACATCGGTGGAACACAGAGGAATTCCGCTCGGCGATACCAGAATCCCGATTCTGGAGCAGGAAGAAGAAAAAGGTTGATTTTCTGCGGACTTTCCGATATACTAAAGCGTGTTACAAAAACCGGAATCCCGCTAGGGGGACGGCGCGAAAAAACGCGCTCAGAGAAACAGATAAAGGATGGATAATAACATGAGTTTATTACAGAATTGGCGTGATATCGCCTATAATCAGGAAGCAGACAAAAAACAGCTCCAGCAGTTCTGGACCAATTATTTCCTGATTGAGAAAAACATTTACGAGCAGCTTCTTTCCAACCCGGATGAAGTGGTAAAAGGAACCGTAAAAGAGCTGGCAGAGAAATACAAAGTGGACGTTATGACCATGGTTGGTTTCCTTGACGGCATCAACGACAGCCTTGTGATCCCGAACCCGATCGAGGAGATGGAAGAGGATACCGTTGTTACACTGGCTTACGATAAAGAGCTTCTGTACAAAAACATGGTAGACGCAAAAGCAGACTGGCTGTACAACCTGCCGATGTGGGATGAGATCTTCACAGAAGAGCAGAAGAAAACGCTTTACATGGAGCAGAAAAAATCCGGCACTGTAATCAAAGGCAAAAAAATCGGAAGAAACGATCCATGCCCGTGCGGAAGCGGAAAAAAATACAAATACTGCTGCGGTAAAAACGCATAAGAAAGAATTTTCGAGAAGAGACCGGGGAGCCGAAAGTTGAAAGGCTTCGCGGTCTCTTTTTCTAGGAAGAGGGAGAAGCAGGATGCAGGAGACGGTAGTTTATCTGAAAAAAATTACACAGCCGGAGGGCGAAAAAAAAGAGTTGGAACGGGAACTCTCGCAGTGCGGATGGGAGCTGTTCCGGATGGGAATGAAGGAACAGTATGGGCTGGATGGAGAAAAGATAACGATCGAACGGAATGCGCACGGAAAACCGTACCTGCCGGGGCATCCGCAGATCTGTTTTAATATTTCTCATTCGGGGGAATACGCTGCCTGCGCTTTTGCTTCCATTCCGATCGGCATGGATCTGCAGCAGCACCGCCGCGCTGCCTGGGAGCGCATGGCAGAACGGTATTTTTCCGCCGAAGACCAGAAACGCCTTGCCGCAGCGGAGAATGCTGAAACGCTGTTTTTCCGGATCTGGACCGAAGAGGAGAGCTACGGCAAGTGGAGGGGAACCGGTCTTTCGGGTTCTCTTGGAACGGAAAAGAAAGAGGGCTTCTGCATGCATTTCAGTCCGGAGAAAGGATATGAAGGCGCCGTCTGGGCAGCGGAGCCCGTGAAAATCTGCATGAAAAGAATAGAACCATAAAAATTGTGCATAACCTGTCCCGCCATCTCATATATATAACGATAAGAGGTGGTGAAGATGAAAAGGACAGGAAGACAAAAGGATATTGTTACGCCAGAGAAAAAACAGGAGCAAAGGGAACTTTTGCGCCTGTTTTCTGCGAATATACGGAAAATTCTGAAAAACACAGATCTGCTGGCCGATGACCTGCAGGAAATCCGTCTGCGGACCGCGCGCCGCTTCTGGTGGTCGCAAAGGATCAGGAGTACTTTCTGACCCCGGACGGAGCACTGACCGGGGAGTGGGAGAAAGGTTATCCCGTCTCACCGACGGATATCCGCGATACGATGGATTACATAGGAAGTTTTTCCCTCTACGCCTACGAGGATGAACTGCGGCAGGGTTTTCTGACCGTGGAGGGCGGCCACCGGATCGGCATTGCCGGAAAGACGGTAATCGAAGGGGAAAAGGTGAAAGGCATCAGCCATATATCCTGCATCAACGTGCGGGTTGCTCATGAGAAAAAGGGCTGCGCGGACCGAGTGATGCCGTACCTTTGGGAAGACGGCCGTTTCCTGCACACCCTGATTGTCTCCGCACCCGGCTGCGGCAAAACGACGATGCTGCGCGATATCATCCGCCAGATTTCGGACGGGGAGTCGCCGTATCCGGGGCTGACCGTCGGTGTGGTCGATGAACGGAGCGAGATCGCAGGCTGCTATCTCGGCGTTGCGCAGAATGATGTCGGCATCCGCACCGATGTGCTCGACTGCTGTCCGAAGGCGGAGGGCATGATGATGCTGATCCGCGCCATGTCGCCCGATGTGGTGGCAGTCGATGAGATCGGAACGGGCGAGGACATCCGTGCGATCGAGTCCGTCGTTAACTGCGGGTGCAAGCTGCTCGCGACCGTGCATGGCAATTCCATGGAGGATATGAAGCAGAAGCCTCTCCTGAACCGCCTCGTGGAATCCCACGTTTTCGAGCGGTACATCGTGCTGGATGCGAAACCCCACGCCGGAAGTGTACAGGCTATTTTTGACGGAAGAGGAACGACACTGTACCGAAGGGAGGCGTTTCTGTGATGCGGCTTGCAGTTTTACTGGCGGCTTCTCTTGCCTGCGTCGGGATCGGCTTTGCAAAGAGTGCGGCGCTGTCGGCCCATGTGAAAGATCTGGAAACACTGCAGAAAATTATCCAGTATCTGCGTGGAGAGATTGTGACGGCGGCTTCCCCGCTGCCGGATGCGTTCTGGGAGACGGGAAGGCGGATGCGGGATCCGTACCGGGATTTTTTACAGGATATTTCCGAGGATATGCGCCGCCCGGACGGAAAGACACTGCCGGCGATTCTGGAAGAGAATACGGCAGTCCACCTGGCGGACACACGCCTTACAAAAGAAGAAAAAGAAGAGCTGCAGGAGGCCGGATGCAGCCTTGGCACCGGGGACCGCGCCATGCAGAAGGCGAATCTGGACCGGTATGAGGCACACCTTGTGCAGCGGATCGCGGAACTGCAGAAAGGATTGCCGGAAAGGAAGAGGCTCTGTCAGAGTCTTGGAATCATGGGAGGCCTTTTTTTATTTTTGATTCTGGTTTAGGGCGTGTCTGAAAACGGAGGAGCAGGCGTGGAGGTCGGGATTCTATTTAAATCGGGCAGTCGGGATTCTGGTGTCGGTCCTGTGCCAGGTATTAAAACACAGCGGCCGGGAAGAACAGGCATTTCTTGCAAGCCTTGCCGGTCTTGTGCTGGTGCTGTTCTGGATTCTTCCCTATATTTCCGCGCTGTTTGAGGACATCAAACAACTGTTTACAATTTAAGAGCAGGGAGAAAAAACGGAGGGGATCATATGGATATACTTCGGATCGCTGCGCTTGGCACGGCGGGCGTGCTGCTTGGAATTACAGTAAAGGGAGCAAAGCCGGAATTTGCCCTTCTTGTGACGGTCGGTGCCGGCCTCTGCATTCTTGCCGGGACCGTCGGAAAAATGCAGTATCTGCTCGGCATGCTCGCACAAATGAAATCGTATCTCCCGGTGGACTCATCGTATCTGAATACGCTGCTGAAAATGCTTGGGATCACGTATGTGGGACAGTTTTCCGCCGGGATCTGTAAGGATGCGGGCTATTCTTCCATTGCAGGGCAGATTGAACTGTTCGCCCGCCTGGCGGTCCTTGCCGTCAGTATGCCAGTGCTGCTCGCTCTGCTGGAAACGGTTCATGATTTTCTGTAAAAAAGCCGGATGGGGCATGGCGCTGCTTTTTCTGTGTCTCATTTTCGGAACGGGAAGAACGCAGAAAATCGAAGCAGCGGATACCGAAACGGATCAGGCAGCAGCAGCGCAGGACGAACTTCTTGCAGAACTCGACTTCGATGCAATCCAGCAGGAAGTGGACAGCCTGCTGTCCAGCCAGCAGTTTTCTTTTGCCGGTACGGTGCGTTCTCTTTTGCAGGATGGCGATCCCTTCCGCACCTTCCGTGCCGGAAATGCCGTTCTCTCCTGTGCCAAAACAGCATTCCTTGCGCAGAAGGGGCTGATGAAGGAGCTGTTTCTCCTCGTTCTGGCAGGCGCGGTGCTCGGCAGTTTTTCCTCTCTCTTTGAAGGAAAACAGGTCAGGGACGCCAGTTTTTATATGGTCTATCTGCTTGCGCTTGCACTGATTCTGAAAAATTTCCAGTCGAGCGGGGAAAACCTGAAAGCTGTCATCACATCGCTGGTCGCTTTTATGCGGATTCTGACGCCATCCTACTATCTGGCGCCGCGGCCGCCGGTGGTGCATCATCAGCCGTGATGTTTTATCAGATGCTCCTTCTAGTGATTCTGGCTGTCGAAAAGCTTCTGCTCGCCCTCGTCCTCCCGATGATCCATATCTATCTGCTCATCGCCCTTGTAAACGATCTTTCCGGCGAGGAGATTTTGTCCCATATGACAGAGCTGCTGGAAACCTGTGTGAACGGCCTTTTAAAATCGTCGCTCGGCGTACTTGTGGGAATGCAGATGATCCGGAATCTGATCGCACCGGCGCTCGATTCCCTGCGGCAGATGGCACTCTGGCGGACTGCCGGAATGATTCCCGGCATCGGAAATGCGGTGAATGCTGTAACCGAGTTGGTGGCAGGCTCCGCGGTGCTGATCCGCAACTGCTTTGGCGTGACGGCAATGCTGGTACTGCTCGCAGCAGGCATGGTTCCCGCCGTTCAGCTTCTCGTTTCGGGTCTTTCCTTCCGCCTTCTCGCCGCGGCGGCGCAGCCCGTCTCGGACAAGCGGATCGCGGGATGTCTTGCGGCGGCAGGAAAAGGATATGCGATGCTTCTGCGTCTCCTTCTGACCGTAGAAGTCCTGTTTCTGCTGACGATTGCAATCCTGGCGGGAACTTTTTCCTAGAGCTTGTCTGAAAAAGGCTTTTCGTGAGCTGCGAGTCCCACTTTGCGGTATATTTTATCCGAATGAGGGCGGCGTAGCGGGCTACGGCAACCGAATGAGGGTAAAATATACCGCAAAGTGGGGCTTGCAGCTTGCGGAAATGGTTTTTCAGACACGCTCTAGCGTATAGTTGGGCAGGCAGCGGCGGGAGGCGGCATGGTAGAAGAGATTCTGCAGTGGCTTAAGAATATTTCAATTTTTCTGATTTTTATGACAACTGTGCTGAACCTGATCCCGGAGAAGGAGGACAAGAAGCCGGTTCAGTTTTTTCTTGGAATTGTGATGGTACTGATTTTTTTCCAGCCCGTGCTAAAAGCGGGAGGTTTGGAGCAGAAAATGGCGCAGACGCTCGACCGTCTGACGCTGGAAGAGGAGGCAGCAGCAATGGAAAATGTACAGATTCGTGCAGAAAGCTTTGAAAAACAGTATTACGTGGGCGCCTGGGAAAAAGAGACGGAGCGCCAGATCCGGATGTATCTGTCAGAGAGCGGCATTCCGGGGGCAGCCGTTTCGGTAACGCTGGAGCCGGGAAACACCGGTGAGGCAAAAGAGATCCGCATTGAAGCGCCGATGCGGCAGACGAGCATTTACCGCGAAGAACAGAAAAAACAGCGGGAAATGCTCGATGAAAAGCTGACAGAGATCAAAAGTGTTTTAAGTGAGGTCTACGGAACCGATCCGGCGCATATTATGGTAGAGATTTCGGAATAGGCCTATGAGGGAAAAGGCAGCGGCGTTTTTCCGGAAACAGAAAAAGGAGCAGTGGATGCTGTACTTCCTGCTGGCGGCAATCGGCGTTGTCCTGCTGCTGCCGACGGGAACAAAAAAGACCAGTGAGGAGACAGAACAGCCGCAGGAGACGGCTGTGCGTCCGGCGGGGGATGCGGGACTTTCGGTGCAGGAGGAGATGGAACAGCGCCTTTGTGACGCACTTTCCCAGATGGACGGTGTGGGCGCAGTGCACGTCGTGGTGACGCTGGAATCCACAGGAAAAAAGATTGTGGAAAAAGATGTCCCAACGCGGAGCACAACGGAGGAAAACAAGAAGGGAGAGGAGACCGGAAGCGTTACATCCTCGTCGCAGGATGAGGCAACTGTCTATGAAAAGACACAGAACGGGGCCGAGACACCGTATGTGGTTTCCGAGGAGTACCCGGCGGTGCGCGGCGTGCTCGTTATCGCAGAAGGCGGGGGAAACCCGGTGACGATACAGGAGATTCAGGAGGCCGTGATGGCATTATTTCAGGTGGGCGCAAATAAGATTAAAGTAGTCAAAATGAAGTAAAGGAGTCAAATGCGTGGAAAAATTAGAACAGGAAATGAATGCACCTGAGAAAATGGCAGAGACACCATCGCCGAAAAAGACGGCCGGGAAAAAGAAAAAATTCCGGAAAAACCAGGTCATCATCACCGCCCTTGCGATCATGATTGCCGTCGCCGGATACATCAACTATGCGGACAGCACCCTGTCCACCAAAGGAACGGCAGACGGAACCACCGCAGACACAAGCACCGTATTAAAAGACATCTCCAGCCTTGACACCGACATCACCGATGAGGTGGACGCCGGAGCCGCTGGCGATTCCTCGCGGACCATCACAGAAACACCGGGAGAGGCTGTCCTTGCCGGGGCATCTACATACATGGCCCAGGCCAGAATCGACCGGGAACAGATCCGTTCCCAGAATAAAGACACCTTAAACGAAATCATCAACAACACCAACCTCTCCGAAACCGAGCGCCAGAGCGCCGTCCAGAGCATGGTGGAAATGACGGAACTCGTAGAAAAAGAGTCGGCAACCGAACTCCTCCTCGAAGCCAAAGGCTTCAACGATGTCGTCGTAAACCTGACCGGCGAAACCGCCGACATCGTCGTTCCGATGAAAGAAGTAACCGAGGAACAGCGTGCCCAGATCGAAGACATCGTAACCCGCAAAACCGGAATCGGCGTAGAAAACATCGTCATCACCCCCATGAGTTCCGCCGCCGACACAGCCGCAGAGGAGAGTGCTCAGTAAATTTTGATATCCACGTAAAAAATCCGGAAACGCAAAATCATGCGTTCCCGGATTTTTTCACGTAATTCTATTTAATTTGCACCATGTGCCGTTCTTGCAACCGTCTGCAGTGCTTTCTTCACCGGCGGCAGCGAGATCAGAATCACCGTCAGTACACCTTCAGCCAGCAGATAGCTGTAGTTGTAAATAATCGGATACAGCGCCTTCAAAGACTGCGGGAAATTCTCCGGCATATAATCCATCCAGTACAGATATCCGCCTAACGTATGGAAAAATCCCCTCGCCAGCACAGCCACAATATACCCGATCAGCAGCCCGTTTTTCTTCTTTCCAAAGAATCCGGCCACACCCAGCGCCGCAAACGCAAACACATAATCACAGCACACCTGGAACAGCGACAGCACATACGGCCCCTGGATAAACTGCAGCAGTCCATAAGCAAAACCAACGAGAATACCCGTCTTCGCCCCATACCAGTTCGCAATCAGCACAATAAACAGCATCGAAAACAACGTAACCGATCCCCCGTACGGCAGCTCAAACACCTTCACATACGAAGTCACAAACGCCAGCGCCATCCCCATCGCACAAAACGCCAGCTCCTTGCATCCATTCCCGTCCCCTTACTCTTCTGAGCAGAAAGAACCGAAGCAATCACCACCAGCGCCACCATCAGCACCACGCATCCAACATAACCGGCCGTCGTCAGTCCGCCGTCAGCAGTAACAAAAAAACTCATAAAAAAACCTCCTTCGCATTCCGCTTGGAGGGGCTCACATAAAAACACAGTCCCGAATCACATCCGAAACCACGTTCCAGCTTCCCTACGCAGGAATTATCCCGTTCAGGTAGTGAGGTCCGTGAGCTTATCCCTGTCCCACGTTCTCAGCCAAAGGCTCCCCTAGCGTCTTATTATTTTAACGTATTAAAGTATACCAACCTCCCCCTTATTTGTCAACCCGTCCGTTTTTTCATCCAAATACATGTTGACAAGAAGTACATACAAGTGCTATATTACAATTAGTTCAATCATTAAACTAATTGTACGAAAGGAGCACCAAAACAATGCAGATTCTGAAAGTAACAGACGAAGCATTCCGCCAGTACGGCAAAGTCATCAAAGACCTCGACGTCAGCGACATCATCACCGCCATGTCCGAGACCCCATGTCCCGATGACGTAGTCTACGAGCCTTCCATTGAAAGCCTCGAAGCCTGCAAAAGCGCCCAGTCCGTATCCGACAGCCTCTACGGCGGCATGCCGATCCAGATCGGCTACTGCAACGGCCACAACCATTTACTGAACGCCGTAGAATACCACCGCGACAGCGAAATTAACATCGCCGTAACCGACCTGATCCTGATCCTCGGAAAAGAACAGGACATCACCGAAGACCACACCTACGACTCATCCAAAATGGAGGCCTTCTTAATCCCGGCCGGAACCACCATTGAAGTCTACGCAACCACCCTCCACTACGCACCATGCAACGTGGCAGCCAGCGGCTTCAAATGCGTCGTAGTACTTCCAAAAGGAACCAATACCGACATCACCCTGGAAGAAAAACACACCCCGGAAGACGACCTGCTCTTCGCCAGAAACAAATGGCTCTTAAGCCACCCGGATGCAAACATCGCTGGAAGCGTAGCAGGCATCAAAGGAGAAAACCTCTCGGTAAAATAAAACCAGAGACAAAACCAGAAATCAGAAACACTGCCCCAAAAGAGCAGTTCTGAACATAAAAAGAAACCAAAAACCAAGAAAACCCAAAAAGGAGGATCTTCAAAAATGATCAACAATACACCGGAAATCAAATTAGGTATCGTTGCAGTAAGCCGTGACTGCTTCCCGAACAGCCTTTCCGAGAACAGAAGAAAAGCAGTCGTAAAAGCATACGACGGAGAAATCTACGAATGTCCAATCATCGTCGAGAATGAAATCGACATGATGAACGCACTCGAAGACCTGAAAAAAGCAGAGTGTGATGCACTTGTTGTATACCTTGGAAACTTCGGACCGGAGACCGAGGAAACCCTGCTTGTAAAATACTTCGACGGACCTTGCATGGTAGTAGCAGCAGCAGAAGAGACCGGCGACGACCTTGTAGGCGGACGCGGCGATGCATACTGCGGCGTTCTGAACGCAAGCTACAACCTGAAACTGCGCAACCTGCACGCATACATTCCGGAGTACCCGGTTGGCGATGCAGAAGACGTAGCAGCCATGATCAAAGATTTCGTACCGGTTGCAACTGCAGTTGTAGCTGTTAAGAACCTGAAAATCATCAGCTTCGGACCGCGTCCGACCAACTTCCTGGCATGTAACGCACCGATCAAACAGCTGTACAACCTCGGCGTAGAAATCGAAGAGAACTCCGAGCTTGACCTGTTTGAAGCATTCAACAAACACGCAGGCGATGAGAGAATCCCGGCAGTCGTAGAAGATATGGCAAAAGAGCTCGGCGAAGGAAACCTGAAACCGGAAATCCTGCCGAAACTGGCTCAGTACGAGATCACCCTGTTAGACTGGATCGAAGCACACAAAGGATCCAGAAAATACGTAACCCTGACCGGAAAATGCTGGCCGGCATTCCAGACACAGTTCGGATTCGTTCCTTGCTATGTCAACAGCCGTCTGACCAAGATGGGCATCCCGGTATCCTGTGAGGTAGATATCTACGGAACACTGTCCGAGTTCATCGGAACCGTTGTATCCAAAGACACCGTAACACTCCTCGACATCAACAACACCGTTCCGAAGGATATGTATGAGAGCGAAATCAAAGGCAAATTTGATTACACCTTAAAAGATACCTTCATGGGATTCCACTGCGGAAATACCGCTTCCACCAAACTGGCATTCTGCTCTATGAAATATCAGATGATCATGGCAAGAACCCTTCCGGAAGAAGTAACACAGGGTACCCTCGAGGGAGATATCGTTCCTGGAGACATCACCTTCTATCGTCTGCAGAGCACATCTGACGCAAAACTGCGCGGATACATCGCAGAGGGCGAGGTTCTTCCTGTAGCAACACGTTCCTTCGGAAGCATCGGTATCTTCGCTATTCCGGAGATGGGCAGATTCTACCGTCACGTACTGGTAGAGAAAAACTATCCGCATCACGGCGCAGTAGCATTCGGACACTTCGGAAAACCGTTATTCGAAGTATTTAAAATGCTCGGTGTTGAAGTAGATGAGATCGGCTACAACCAGCCGAAGGGTGTTCGTTACCCGACAGAGAATCCGTGGGGCTAATCCGTTCCGGAAGATTCACTGAAAAATAAGAAAGATATGCAGTAACGCATAAGCAAAAGGGCGGAGCAGAGATCTAGGTCTGCTGCCGCCCTTTTTGAAAAAGAGTAGAAAAAGGAGATTCGACATGTATTTTATTGGTGTTGACCTTGGTACTTCCGCTGTCAAACTGCTTCTGATGGACGAGGAAGGCAAAATTGTAAATATTGTATCGAGAGAGTATCCGCTGTATTTCCCGCATCCAGGCTGGTCTGAGCAGAAACCGGAAGACTGGTGGGAGCAGAGCAAAGAGGGAATCCGCGAGCTGGTAAAAGACGTAGACAAATCCCAGGTAGCCGGCATCAGCTTCGGCGGCCAGATGCATGGCCTTGTCATCCTGGATGAGAACGATAACGTCATCCGCCCGGCGATCCTCTGGAACGACGGCCGTACCGCAAAACAGACCGATTATCTGAACACCGTAATCGGAAAAGAAAAACTCTCCGAGTATACCGCAAACATTGCATTTGCAGGCTTTACCGCACCGAAGATTCTCTGGGTGAAAGAAAATGAGCCGGATAACTTCGCAAAAATCTGCAAAATCATGCTTCCAAAAGATTACCTGGCATACCGTCTCTCCGGCGCATTCGTAAGCGACTACTCCGATGCATCGGGCATGCTTCTGATGGATGTCAAGAACAAATGCTGGTCAAAAGAGATGGCAGAAATCTGCGGTATTTCCCTGGAGATGCTGCCGGAGCTCCATGAGAGCTTTGACGCTGTCGGAACCTTAAAACCGGAAGTAGCAGCAGAACTTGGACTGCCAGAGACCTGTAAAGTTGTAGCAGGAGCCGGAGACAACGCAGCAGCCGCAGTCGGAACCGGAACCGTAGGCGACGGCATGTGCAACGTTTCCCTTGGTACAAGCGGAACCGTATTCATTTCCAGCAGCAAATTCGGCGTAGACAGCCACAATGCCCTGCACGCATTCGCACACGCAGACGGCCACTATCACCTGATGGGATGCATGCTGAGTGCAGCTTCCTGCAACAAATGGTGGATGGATGAAATTATCCGCACAAAAGAATATACAAAAGAGCAGGAGAATATCACAAAACTTGGCGAGAATAATGTCTTCTTCCTGCCGTATCTGATGGGCGAGCGTTCCCCGCACAACAACCCGGATGCAAGAGGAACCTTCATCGGCCTGACCATGGACACCACAAGAGAGGATATGACCCAGGCTGTTCTCGAGGGCGTTGCCTTTGCGATCCGCGATTCCTTTGAGGTAGCAAAATCCCTCGGCATCCAGATCGAGAGAACGAAAATCTGCGGAGGCGGTGCAAAGAGCCCGCTGTGGAGACGCATGATCGCAAACGTGCTGAACATCAAAGTGGACCGTATTGAGTCCGAGGAAGGCCCGGCACTTGGCGGAGCCATGCTGGCAGCCGTTGCCTGCGGTGTCTTTTCATCCGTAGAAGAGGCGGCAGAAAAAATTGTTCGTGTGACAGAGACCATCGAGCCGGAACCGGAACTGGTTGAGAAATATGAGCGCCAGTATCAGAAATTTGCAAAGATTTATCCGACCGTAAAAGATCTGTTTACAGAGCTGCTGTAATAAAAAGGGGTAAGAAATAAGATGAAGAAAGTGGAACATGGGAAAACATTTGACCGGAATGCAGCAAACCCGCCGGCGTTTGAAATCTTTCACAACACCGTGACAGAAGGCTATCCGGAGCACTGGCATACCGCAATTGAAATTATCATGCCGACCAGAGGCGAATATGAGGTTGTTGTCGGAAAAGACAGCTATAATCTCAAAGAGGGCGACATCATTATGATCAATTCCGGCGTTGTACACGGAATGAGATTCGTATCCCAGGGAGAACGGATTGTCATGCTGGTG
The DNA here is from genome assembly GCF_003477865.1 of Blautia sp. AF34-10. Classification (NCBI taxonomy): domain Bacteria; kingdom Bacillati; phylum Bacillota; class Clostridia; order Lachnospirales; family Lachnospiraceae; genus Blautia; species Blautia sp. AF34-10. The sequence goes on along the minus strand of NZ_QUED01000027.1, from coordinate 28,656 downwards.
GAACCGGGCTGTGTGGAGAATCAGGAAGAAATGGAAACGATTTTCCTGCGGCTTCCGGCCATCTACTTCAAAAAAGAGGATGAGGAAGATCCCTTCTATCTGTTTCTACGCAGCCAGATTCTGGAACTGGTGCGGGAATACGATAATGAGGGCGCAGTGATGACGCACAGAATCTGCACCGGCCTCAAAGAGCTTTTTTCAGAGTTTGGCCGCAAGGGCTTTTCGGATGCCAACGCGCAGAATACGTTCGGGGCAATGAAGCAGCAGGAATATATAGAGGCTGTTTTAAGCGCCTGCCGTTATATCAATGTCCATTACATGGAGAATCTTTCTCTCGAGGAAGTAGCTGCGGTCAGCGGATTTTCCAAGTTCCACTTTACCAGAATTTTCAAGCAGTACATGAACATGACATTCTATGAGTACCTCAATTCTAAACGCGTCAAACGCGCAGAGGAGCTTCTGTACGACAAAAAGATGAGTATCACGGATGTGGCGATGAATTCCGGATTCTCTTCTTTAAGTGCCTTCAACCGTACCTTCAAGACGGTAAAGGCCTGTTCGCCGAGCGATTACCGCAGACAGCGGGAGTCGATGGTACAGGCTTTGCTGATGCAGGGATAAAAGGACTTGTATTTCACACTTTACTGTGCTAAAATGGTAGTATTCCGAGTTATAAGAATGAGATGGGGACTTAATTTTCGTACAGGAGGGCTTGAAATGAACAAGAAACTTCATTCAGAAGCAGTAGACCAGCTTTTTGAGGCAATTTTGTGTCTGAAGAATAAGGAAGAATGCTATACTTTTTTTGAGGATGTATGCACCATCAACGAACTGCTTTCGCTGTCGCAGCGGTTTGAAGTGGCGAAAATGCTGCGGGAGAAGAGAACGTATCTGGAAATCTCCGAAAAGACGGGAGCATCCACGGCGACGATCAGCCGCGTGAACCGTTCCTTAAGCTATGGAAACGACGGATATGAGATGGTGTTTGAACGGATGGAAAAGAAAGAAAATGTGTAAAATCAAAAAAGACGGTGCGATTCCAACGCAGCCGTCTTTTTTAATTACACGTTTGTTCTTAATTTTTCTTTTTCGGATCAGAAGGCGCCGCGAGGGATGCCAGTTCATCCACCATGTGCTCGAGCATCTGTTTTTTCAGATAGACATCGAAACTCAGCAGACAGATAAACGAAAAGAGCTGGAGAAATTCCCGGTCCTCCTCCGGTGAGCTGCCGAACATGGACTTGGATACATCCGCTTTTTTCAGAAGATCTTCTTTTACGGATGCAATTTCTTCTTTTTCCATCTGGAAAATTTCGTCGTAGATATCTTTGATGGAAAAGCCGCTCTCCGTGCCGAAATACCGATCGGTGATCGGGGCGAGCAGTGTCTGGATATCCGTGATCGAGAGGATGTTTTTAAAGTAGTAAATAAAAACCAGAAGCATCATGTGCTCCGGCGAATATTTCTTTTTGACCGGCGGCGGGAGCAGCTTGTTTTTTGCATAGTTGTTGATCATTGTTTTTGTCAGAACCTTATCGGACTCGAAGCGGCGCGAAGAAGCGAGCTGTGCGTCCATAAAGGTCGTGACCTGGTCCATATATAAAGCAATGTTCGGGATTTCCCCCGGGCGGATGCCTTCGAGAGAATCCAGTGAATTCAGTAAATCATGAAGAATTTTATCTGAGTCTATCGTCATTTGTTATCACCTCACTGTTCCCATTATATAGTTTTTAATACCAGATAGCAAGGACTTTGCGAAAAAAGTTTCCATGATAAAAATGCAACGTATGTTCGTTCTTACTTGTAACCGGGGCGGATTTGTTATATACTGAGATGCATGTGAAAAGATTCGAAGCAGATGAAGGAGAAAGAACATGAATCAGACAGAAACAGGATTAAACCCGATGCAGATGGAAGCTGTGGAGTACACCGAAGGGCCGCTTCTGATCCTTGCAGGTGCCGGTTCGGGAAAGACGAGGGTACTGACGCACCGCATCGCCTCCCTAATCCGGGACAAAGGCGTCAATCCGTGGAATATTATGGCGATCACCTTTACGAACAAGGCCGCCGGAGAAATGCGTGAGCGTGTCGATAAAATCGTGGGATACGGATCGGAGCGGATCTGGGTCAGCACCTTCCATTCCAGCTGCGTGCGGATTCTGCGCCGCCATGCTGAACGTCTGGGATACGCCAACAATTTTGCAATTTACGATACCGATGACCAGAAATCGCTGATCAAGGACATCATGAAACGGCTCCAGATGGATCCGAAACTGTACCGCGACCGTGCGATCATGGCGGCAATTTCGTCCGCAAAGGATGAGATGATTGAGCCGGACCAGTACCGGATTGACGCGGGAATCGACTGGAAGCTGCAGAAGTATGCGGCAGTTTATGCGGAGTATCAGGCAGAGTTAAAGAAAAACAATGCGATGGACTTCGATGATCTGCTGGTACAGACCGTAAAATTATTCCAGCAGTTCCCGGAAGTGCTCGACTATTATCAGGAGCAGTTCCGCTATATCATGGTCGATGAGTATCAGGATACCAACACGGTTCAGTTCCGCTTTGTAAGCCTTCTGGCGGCAAAATACCGCAATCTCTGCGTTGTCGGCGATGATGACCAGTCAATCTACAAATTCCGCGGGGCGAATATTGAAAATATTCTGAGTTTTGAGCATGTATTCCCGGATGCGAAGGTCATTAAACTGGAGCAGAATTACCGTTCTACGCAGAATATTCTGAATGCGGCAAATGAAGTGATTGCGAATAACCAGGGACGAAAAGCAAAACGCCTGTGGACAGAGAACCCGGAGGGTGACCTGATCGATCTGCGGCAGTTCCAGAGCGGTTTTGAGGAGGCGGAGTACGTGGCAGGAGAAATCACGCGCGGCGTCCGCACGGAGGGAAAGAAGTATCGTGATTATGCAATTCTCTACCGTACCAACGCACAGTCCCGTCTTTTTGAGGAGAAACTGCTGCTTGCAAATGTTCCATATAAAATCGTGGGCGGTGTCAACTTCTATGCGAGACGCGAGATCAAGGATCTGCTGGCGTATCTGCGTGTGATCGAGAACCCGGAGGATGACCTTGCGGTACTGCGTATCATCAACGTTCCGCGGCGCGGTATCGGAGCGGCGACGATCAACAAAGTGCAGGACTGGGAGGCAGAGCAGGGCATCCGTTTCTACGATGCGCTTCTCGAGGCCGAGTATGTGCCGGGGCTGATGCGGTCTTTAAATAAGATTAAATCCTTCACGTCCTTTTTACAGGTACTCCGCGCGAAAGCAGATTATCTGTCGGTCAAAGAGCTGCTGAATGAAATCATCGAGGAGACCGGCTATGTAGCAGATCTGCAGGCGGAGGGAACCGAAGAAGCGGCAGCCCGCATCGAGAACATCGACGAGCTGATTTCAAAGATTGCGGATTATGAGGAGAGCGCCGAACAGCCATCTCTCGGTGGTTTTCTGCAGGAGGTTGCGCTGGTGTCTGATATCGACTCGGTGGATGAGGAGAGCGATTACGTGCTGTTGATGACACTGCATTCCGCAAAAGGACTGGAGTTCCCGAACGTATTCCTTGCCGGCATGGAGGATGGTATTTTCCCAAGCTACATGACGATCACCGGGGATGATCCGTCGGAGCTGGAGGAGGAGCGCCGTCTCTGCTACGTGGGCATCACGCGTGCGATGCAGCATCTGACATTGACGTGTGCGCGCCAGAGAATGATCCGCGGCGAAGTGCAGTACAACAAGATGTCCCGTTTTGTCAAAGAGATTCCGCGGGAGCTGATTTCCCTGGAGCGGGAGCGCGGGGAGATCGAAGACCGGAAGCCGAAGATGGACATTCCGACGAGAGGCAGCGTCTATGCGGCGATGAAGCAGGCATTCCGCGAGAAGCCGCAGCAGGCGAAAACCTTCAGCGCGCAGAAGGCGACGAAACTCGATTACGAAATCGGGGATACGGTGCGCCATATCAAGTTCGGTGTCGGCATTGTCACGGATATCGTGGACGGCGGAAGAGATTATGAAGTTACCGTCAACTTCGACCAGGCTGGTACGAAGAAAATGTTTGCTTCGTTTGCAAAACTGAAAAAGTTATAAGGAGAACGAGAGCGTGTCGGAAAACAAAATTCCGGCACGCTCTTTTTTCGACTGGTGCGTCAGACGCTCAGGTGGTAATCAGGGTGGAATAGCCGTCGCGGCGCAGGCGGCGTTCCATCAGAATGGCATTTCCGAGCTGGCGGTAAGCGCCGACCTGGACCTTGAAAAAGCCGTCCTCGGCGAGAAGAAAAGCGGGATAGCCCTGGTCGAGAAGGTCGTAAAGCATACGGTCGGCATTCTGGCGGATGCGGAAAAGGCCGGTCTGGACACGGTAGAAGGTTTCCGGTGTGTCGGAAGGATTTTCCTGTTCCGGCGGCGTGGGATGGGGCGAAGCGGAAGCAGTGACGGTATCCGCTGTTGAAACGGACGGACGGGCGGTTTCCGTTTCCGCAGCGCGCCGGTCAGCCTCCGTGACCGTCTCGAGATCCAGCGTTCCAAGCACTGCATCCGCGATGGCGCGGGCGATTTCTTCCTGCTTTTCATCGTAGAGCGTATTGTCCTGCTCATTGTTCAGAAAGCCGGTTTCAATCAGAAGAGCCGGCATTTTCGTCCGCCGCAGAACAACAAGCCCTGGCCGTGCCTTGACACCGAGATTCCGGAATCCCAGCTCCGAGAGCGCGCCGTTAATGTTTTCTGCCATTGTCTGTTTGATGCCGGAGTTGTCATAGACAAGCGTTTCCACGCCGGTATACTGGTTCGGTTCTTCCGAAGAATTCCGGTGAAAAGAAATAAAAAAGTCGGCATCCGCCTGATTGGCCATCTGCGCCTTTTCAAACGGCGTCTGATAAACATCGGTTGTGCGGGTATAAATGACAGAGACACCCTGCCGGGAAAGAAGCTCGCCGACCGCGATGGCGAGGGAAAGATTGTCATCCTTTTCCCTGCGTCCCTCATAGACAGCGCCCGGATCACTTCCCCCGTGTCCGGCATCGATTACGATAGTATAGGGCATAAGATCAAAGCTCCTGAAAATACGGTTCTACTTACGATATGAAGAAAGGACGAAAAAGGTTATACTTTTTTTAGTTTTATTTCATTGTATCGTATACGGGCGGTGTGTTAGAATAGGAGATAACATTAGGAAAGTGTGTCAAAAAATCTGCGGAGGATACAAAAGACACACAGATGAGAGTGAGGATTTCATGAGAATTACAATATTCAGTCTGGGGGGACTGCTTGGGCAGTATGTGACCAACACGGCGCTTCTTCACAGCGCACAGGTGACCGCCTACGTGCCGGATGCAAAAGCGATCTGGCCGAGAAAAAATCTGACCGTGATTGAGGGAAGCCTTCAGAACCGGGAACGCGTGCTGGAGGCACTGCTGGAAGCGGATGCAGTCATCAGCGTGCTGACTCCGATGCGTGTGAAACATGTAAAAGAAGAGGAGACACCGCTGGCTGACGGAAACGCGATGATTCTTTCGGCCATGAAGCAGCTTGGAAAAACGCGGTTTGTGACGGTAGGCCATGTCTGCATTCATGCGTTTGGAGACTGCGAGGACAAATACCAGAGAATGAGTACGAAATTCATGCAGATTTTCTGGCCAGGTGTCTATAAAGATATGCAGAAGATGGGACAGGTTCTGGCACGGAGCGATCTGAACTGGACACTGGTGCGGACGTGTGCGGGAAGAGACGGGAAAGTGAAAAAGGTAGGGCAGAACTGCAGTATTTCGCTGGACGGCAGCCAGTTCCGGCCTGGATACTCGAGAGAGGCCCTGGCGGAATTTCTGTACGAGGCGGCCGCCGATCAGCAGATGTACAGCAGAAAAATGCCCATTTTTTACAGAGAGGGGTAAGAATGGATTTTTCAATTTTATATGTACTGCAGCATCTTCACAATGCAGTGCTCGATCGGGTGATGGTGGGAATTACTTCACTTGGAAATGCGGGATGGATCTGGATTGCGCTGACCGCCGTTTTCTTAATCCTTCCGAAATACCGGAAATGCGGTGTAAGAATGGCGATTGCGCTGATTTTAGATTTGATTTTATGTAATCTGGTGTTAAAGCCGCTGGCAGCGCGCCCGCGTCCGTGCTGGATTGACGAGCAGGTAAAGCTGCTGGTTGCCGCTCCGAAGGACTATTCCTTCCCATCAGGCCATTCGGCAGCTTCGTTTGCGGCGGCAGTCTCTATTTTTGTGATGCACAAAAAAGAAGGAGCTGCCGCACTGATTCTGGCCTGCCTGATTGCATTTTCCAGACTGTATCTGTTTGTGCATTTCCCGACCGATGTCCTAGCGGGAATTGCGGTTGGTTTTATCTGTGCTTTTCTGGCTGCGAAGATCCAGAACGGTTTTCTTCTTCATTTTCGAGGTCGATAAAACGGAACGAAAGCATCAGATACAGAATTTCATCCGGGCTGGAAAGATCAGATTCTAAAATTTCCTTGATCTTTTCCAGGCGGTAGAGCAGGGTACTGCGGTGGATAAAAAGCTCACGAGCCGTCTGGACGACATTGCAGTGGTTGTCCAGATAGCAGCGGAGCGTCCGCATATAGTCACTGCCGGAGCTGTCGTCGTGCTCCTGCAGAAAGAGAAGTCTCTCATGGCACAGCATGTAGCCTGGGAGCTTTTTTGTTGCCTGATCGAGGATGTAGTCAAACGAGATATCGTTGAACGGATGCATCCGTTTGTCGGGATATTTTCGCGTACCGAACTGCAGGGCGATTTTTGCCTGGATATACTGGCGGCGCAGATTCATGTGGCCGTTCATGCAGCGCGAAAAGCCGGCATTTAAGGAACTGTCCTCCACAAAGTGCACCATGCGTTCCATCAGATCGGTCATGGAAAAATCGGACAGCGTGAGGTTAAAGAACGCAACGATACCGCCGCCGTGCGGAAACGCGGAGCAGCCGGTCAGAATGTTTTCCAGATAGGCGCAGACCGAGTTTGCCGTCAGGTTTTTCTGATCCATATCGGAGAGCTGCAGATAGAGGCAGCAGTAGGTGTGGCGGGAATGCCAGCCGAGCGCATCGAGAGCCTGGCTGACCGCAATATAGTCGGCCATCCGGTCGTCGAGGGCACGGAGCAGCACGGTGTGAAGCGACTGCGCCGGCGAGGTTTTCTGCATCACATTGTGCAGGAAGGCGTGATGGATCATTTCTGCAAGAAATTCAAGAAGAAAGCCTTCGGAATCAGAAAGATCCTTTTTCGTGTCGAGGAGCAGCAGGCGGTAGGCGCTCTGACCATGCTGCGTGATGTTGACGCAGAGGGAACCAAGTCCCGTTACGTGATCCGGAAAGCGGAACCATCCATCGAGATCGCGGACGGACGCGTATTCGCTGCTTTCTGTCAAGGAGAGCAGAAGCGGGCGCGTTGCATCGAGGGAGCCAAACACCTTCTCGGGAAAAAAGGAAGGTTCTTCGGACGCTGCGGCGATGATGGAAAAATCCATGCCGACCACCATCAGCGGGTGGGCAAAAACAGGCAGGGAGAGATTTAAAAGATGCTGGATCGATTTTCCGTCGAGCCGTGCCTGCATCAGCTCCTTCTGCCAGGAATCGTACGTCCAGAAAAGCTCCTGCAGGAACGAAAAAACAGCGGATACGCTGCTCTTAACGGCGATCGAAACCGGAGCCGGAAGTTCCTCCGGCAGTTCTTCGGTACAGAGAAGAAAAAGGGAGCTGCTTTCTTCCGGGAGGGAGGAAAGAGAGCCGATCTGTTCTTCTGTGCAGAGAAAGACCCGGTGCGCAGTGGCTGCGGAGCCTGTCTGATAAAGAACAGGCAGCTCCAGTGTGCCGGAGAGCGGCAGGTTTTCCGGTGCAAGAACCGAAAAAGCGCTGCTTAGTTTATAAGCGAGAAATGCGGGGGAGAGCTTCATCGTATCATCCTCCCTGCGCGTGTCATATCGTAAAAATTCATAAAAACCTCCTCAGAAATGAGTGACGTTCTGCGGACGAAACCGCGGTACTTTTTATTTTAGCAGAACAAAAAGGTCTGTCAAGAAAGAAAAGACAGGGGTGCGGGAATTTTTACGGCGGCAACAAGTTAAGATTTTGTGAAGATAGTTGTGGTTTGCGGGGAAAACTGCTACAATATGGCTGATTTGGTTACTGTTCACTCAGCAGTGAAACACTTGCTGTTTCGCTGCGTAAGAATATGATTCAGGTGATTTGAAGTGGTTTTTTACAGAAGAAAAAGGAAGGTATGACTTTAATGTATCATATTATAGTAAATAAAAAATCGCGGTCGGGGCGCGGCGAGAAGCTGTGGCCGGTGATTGAGGGCGAGCTTGAGCGGCGCAGGACGGAATTTCGTGTATATCCGACAAAGTATCGCGGAAGCGCACGGGAGACGGCAGCACGGCTGACCGCGAAAGGGGTATGGAATCCCGATGATGTCCTTCTGGCGATCGGCGGAGACGGTACGGCGAATGAGGCGGTCGATGGAATCACCAGCCTGTCGGATGTAAAGTTCGGTTATATTCCAACGGGAAGCGGCAACGATTTTGCGCGCGGTGCCGGAATTCCCTCCGATCCGCTGCAGGCGCTGGAAACTGTGCTGAAAGGGGAGGAAAAGGAGATCAACATTGGAACGGCGCTTCTTGGCAGCCAAAAGCGGAGATTTCTCGTCAGCACCGGCATCGGTTTTGATGCAGGCATCTGCCACGAGGCGCTGGCATCAAAAATCAAGAATACGCTGAACCGGCTGCATCTGGGAAAACTTACGTATGTGATGATTGCACTGCGGCAGCTCTTTTATCTCGAACCGTTCACACTGGATGCAGCGCTGGAAAACGGAGAACACCGTTCGTTTGAAAATGTTCTTTTTGCAGTGGCAATGAATTTTCCGTACGAGGGCGGCGGCTTTTGCTTCTGCCCGGAGGCGGACGGGACAGATGATCTGCTCGACGTGATGGTGGTTTCCAATCTTGCCAAATGGAAAGTCAGCTATCTTCTGCCGATGGCGCTGTTTGGACGCCACACGGGATTTCCTGAGGTACATATGGAGCGGTGCAGCAGCCTTTCCTTTCAGACAGACCGCGCGGAACCGGTCCACCTGGACGGAGAATCGGGCGGACACCGCACGGAGGAAAGGATCGGACTGGAAACGGAGCGTCTCCGCCTTTTGGGCGACTGGGTGAAAGAAGGGATGGAAAGATGATGTTCTGGATCATATTTTTTTCAGTGCTTGCCGTCCTGGCAGCAGGTTATTTCTTTTCCATTCTGCCGGCTACATCGAGACGGCAGGAATGTCTGAAATTTGCGGAATGGAATTATGCGCACCGCGGTCTGTGGAACGCGGCGGAGGGAGTTCCGGAGAATTCTCTTCCGGCTTTTGCCCGCGCGGCGGAGCAGGGATATGCCATCGAGCTGGATATTCAGATAACAAAGGATGGACGGATTGTGGTGTTCCACGATGACACGATGAAGCGGATGTGTGGAAACGAGGGAAAAATCAGCGATTATACGTATGAGGAACTCCAGCAGTTCCATCTGGGCGACAGCACGGAAAAGATTCCGCTGCTTCGTGAGGTACTGCAGACGGTAGACGGCCGCGTGCCGCTTTTAATCGAAATCAAGATGCCGGGACTTTCCACGGCGGTCTGTGCGGGATTTCAGAAGGAGATGGAGGGGTACACCGGTATGTTCTGCATGGAATCCTTCAACAGCCTGGCCCTCCGCTGGTGCCGCCGCCACATGCCGCAGACGCTGCGCGGCCAGCTTTCCGGCCGTTTTTCAAAGGATGATAAGGTGCATCTGATCCTGCGGATAATGGCGCGTCATCTGATGCTGAATTTTATCGGGAAACCGGATTTTATCGCCTACGACCACCGCTACGCCGACTGCCCGGGCTTCCTGATCGACCGTATGCTGTTTCGGACACCGGCATTTGCATGGACGGTAAAAGATGAGCATGTATATAACCGGACACGGAAAAAATTCGACGCGGCGATCTTTGAACATTTCCATCCCAAGGACGGTTTTCAGAAACCGATGAATTGTTTCTTAAAAAATAATAAAGCTTATTGACTTCGGTTTTCGGTGTGCTATAATTTCAGCAGGTTGAAGAGAAAAACCTCGTCAGAAAAGTGGAGGGAAACTATGAAGACAATAAAAAAATATAAGCATTTTCTTCCGGTAGTGGTTTATGGCATTTTCTATCTGAAATGTTTTCAATATCTGGAAACGCACATTACGAAAGGATATCATCTGATTCATACTCCGTTTGATGATATGATTCCGTTCTGTGAGTTTTTTGTGATTCCTTATTTTATGTGGTTTGGATTTATTGCATGGTCTGTCCTTTATTTCGGCCTCTGCAACAAGAACCGCAGAGAATATTATCAGCTGATTATCAACCTGGGAATCGGAATGACGGCGTTCCTCGTGATCTCCTATCTGTACCCGAACGGCCAGAACCTGCGCCCGACGGTATTCCCACGGGAGAACATTTTCACGGATCTGGTCAGAGGCCTTTATCTGACAGACACACCGACCAACGTATTCCCAAGTATTCACGTATATAATTCCGTAGCCGTAGCTGTTGCCGTAGAACACAGCGAGCAGCTCAAAAACCGCCCGGTATTCCGAAACGTCTGCCTGGGCCTGACGGTGCTGATTGTGTTTTCGACCATGTTTTTAAAACAGCACTCCGTATCGGATGTGTGCTGTGCGCTTGTTATGAATGCGGGAACCTGTATGCTGCTGTACCGGCCGGCAAAGGCGGGGAATGCACTGCGGACACGTGAGAAAAAAGCGAAATATAGAATGTAAAAACGGAAACGGACGGCCCGCGCACCAGAAAGTGCGCGGGCCTGACGGTTTAGGACAGGAGAGAATGGGTGATGAGTGGGATGGTAGTGCAGGAAAAATGAAATGCGTCCGTCTATTAAGAAACAAAACTTATAAAACATATAAGATATATTAATTTCATTTATAAAGATAAATATGCTATTCTGTAAGTAACGAAAGATTGTCCCGTTTTTGGGGGACTATGATTCAGACAAATGGAGGATAAAAATGAGTACAGTCAGACGCGTTTATGTGGAGAAAAAGCCGGAATTTGCGATTAAGGCGAAAGATCTGAAGCATGAAATCAAGCACTATCTGAACATCCAGACCGTAACCAACGTACGGGAGCTGATCCGGTACGATGTAGAAAATATCAGTGATGAGACATATGAGAAAGCATGTAAAGTAGTCTTTGCAGAGCCGCCGGTTGATATCTGCTATCAGGAAGATTTCCCGCGTGCAGAAGGTGCGAGAGTATTTTCCGTAGAATTCCTTCCGGGACAGTTTGATCAGAGAGCCGATTCTGCCGTACAGTGCGTGCAGTTCTTAAAAGAAGACGAGCAGCCGATCATCCGCTCCGCCGTTACGTATGTTATCGAAGGAGAGATGACTGATGAGCAGTTTGACGCAGTCAAAGCACACTGCATCAATCCGGTAGACTCCAGAGAGACAGGACTTGAAAAACCGGAAACCCTCGTGACAAAATTTGAAGAGCCGGCAGACGTCAAAATCTTCGACGGATTCATCGACATGCCGGAGGCAGAATTAAAAGCCCTGTATGATTCCCTCGGCCTTGCCATGACCTTCAAAGACTTCCTGCATATCCAGAACTACTTCCGCGGCGAAGAAAAACGAAATCCATCCATGACCGAGATCCGCGTACTCGATACCTACTGGTCCGATCACTGCCGCCATACCACCTTCTCCACCGAGCTTACCAACGTGACCTTCGGCGAAGGCGACTACTACGAGCCGATGAAAAAAAGCTACGACCGCTACTTAAGCGACCGTGAGGTACTCTACAAAGGCCGTGACGACAAATTCATCTGCCTTATGGACCTTGCCCTTCTGGCAATGAAAAAACTGAAATCCGAAGGAAAACTCGCAGATCAGGAAGAGTCTGATGAAATCAACGCATGCTCCATCGTCGTACCGGTAGATGTAGACGGAAAAGACGAAGAGTGGCTGATCAACTTCAAAAACGAGACCCACAACCACCCGACCGAGATCGAGCCGTTCGGTGGTGCAGCAACCTGCCTTGGCGGTGCAATCCGTGACCCGCTTTCCGGCAGAACCTATGTATATCAGGCAATGCGTGTGACCGGAGCCGCAGATCCGACCCGTCCGCAGAGCGAGACACTCGAAGGAAAACTTCCGCAGAAAAAACTCGTAAGAGAAGCAGCACACGGCTACAGCTCCTATGGAAACCAGATCGGTCTTGCAACCGGCTATGTCAAAGAAGTTTACCATCCGGACTACGTGGCAAAACGTATGGAGATCGGAGCCGTCCTTGGAGCAGCACCGCGCCGTGCCGTTGTCCGTGAAAATTCCGATCCGGGCGATATCATCATCCTGCTCGGCGGCCGTACTGGAAGAGACGGCTGCGGCGGTGCAACCGGTTCCTCCAAAGTACATACGACAGAATCCATCGAGACCTGCGGTGCAGAGGTACAGAAAGGAAACGCACCGACTGAGCGTAAACTGCAGAGACTGTTCCGCCGCGAGGAAGTCAGCCTTCTGATTAAAAAATGCAACGACTTCGGTGCAGGCGGAGTTTCCGTTGCCATCGGCGAGCTGGCACCGGGCCTTAAGATCAATCTGGACAAAGTACCGAAAAAATATGCCGGCCTCGACGGAACCGAGATCGCCATCTCCGAGTCCCAGGAGCGTATGGCCGTTGTCATCGACCCGAAAGACCGTGAGCAGTTCCTGAAATATGCCGCAGAAGAGAACCTGGAGGCAACCGAAGTTGCAGTCGTAACCGAGGACCCGCGTCTGGTACTCTCCTGGAGAGGAAAAGAGATCGTCAATATTTCCCGTGCATTCCTGGATACCAACGGAGCACATCAGGAGAATGATGTCTTCGTAGAGATTCCAAAAGCAGAGGACACCCCGTTAAAAAGAAGCGGTGACATTGCCGACGTGAAAGAAAAATGGCTGTCCACCCTGTCAGACCTCAACGCATGCTCCCAGAAAGGTCTTGTCGAGATGTTTGACTCCTCCATCGGAGCAGCCAGCGTGCTGATGCCGTACGGTGGAAAATATCAGCTGACTGAAACTCAGGCCATGGTTGCAAAAGTGCCGGTTCCGGATGGAAAAACCAACACCGTTACCATGATGAGCTACGGCTTTGATCCATACGTATCGAGCTGGAGCCCGTATCACGGAGCAGTCTATGCCGTAACCGAGTCCCTGTCCCGCATCGTGGCAGTCGGCGGCGATTACAGCAAAGTCCGCTTCACCTTCCAGGAATATTTCCGCAGAATGACTGAGGATCCGCACCGCTGGAGCCAGCCGTTCGCAGCACTTCTTGGTGCATACGACGCACAGATGGGCTACGGCCTGCCGTCTATCGGAGGAAAAGACAGTATGTCCGGTACCTTCAACCATATCGATGTACCGCCGACACTCGTATCCTTCGCGGTTGACGTTGCAAAATTAAAAGATGTAGTATCTCCGGAGCTGAAAAACACAGGAGACAAACTCGTGTGGATCCACCTTCCAGTCGACGCACATCTGCTTCCAGAGTACGAAGGCGTCATGGAAACCTACAGAAAACTGCATGAGGATATGCAGAACGGCCGTGTGAAAGCCGCTTATGTCGTAGACCGTCAGGGTATCGCAGCAGCCGTATCCAAGATGGCATTCGGTAATGCTCTCGGCGTAACCATCGAGCACAATGTAGACGAGAGAGATCTCTTTACTCCATATATTGCAGATCTGATCTGCGAAGTTCCGGCTGAAAAAGTCGGAGAGCTGGCAAGCACCTACACCGTCATCGGTGAAGTGACAGACAAACCGGTTCTTTCCTATAAAGACACCGAAATCACCATCCGCGAGGCCGTTTCCGCATGGAACAAACCGCTGGAAAAAGTATTCAAGACCGTATCCGGTGCAGAGCTTCCGGAGGTAGATGCCCTGAATGTGGCAGCAGCAGACGAAAACGGAATTGTTGCAGACAGCTGCTATCAGGCAAAGAGCATCCACGTATGCTCCCACAAGCTGGCACAGCCGACCGTATTCATTCCGGTCTTCCCGGGAACGAACTGTGAGTATGACAGCACCAGAGCTTTCGAGCGTGCCGGTGCAAAAGTTATCACTCAGGTATTCAGCAATCTTTCCGCAGAAGACATCCGCGGTTCTGTCGATGCCTTTGAAAAAGTCATCAACCAGGCGCAGATCATCATGTTCCCTGGCGGATTCTCCGCAGGTGATGAGCCGGATGGATCAGCAAAATTCTTTGCAACCGCATTCCAGAATGCGAAGATCAAAGAAGCTGTTACCAAACTGCTGAATGAGAGAGACGGACTTGCCCTTGGTATCTGCAACGGATTCCAGGCACTGATCAAACTGGGACTCGTTCCGTACGGTGAGATTCTCGGACAGACGGAGGATTCCCCGACTCTGACCTTCAACACTATCGGACGCCATATTTCCAAGATGGTTTACACGAAGGTTGTGACCAACAAATCCCCATGGCTGGCAGGCGCCGAGCTTGGCGGTGTTTACACCAACCCGGCATCCCACGGAGAGGGACGTTTCGTAGCATCGAAAGAGTGGATCGACAAGCTGATGGCAAACGGCCAGATTGCAACCCGCTACTGCGATGTCAACGGAAACCTGACCAACGACGAGTACTGGAATGTCAACGGTTCCTACTGCGGAATCGAGGGTATCACCAGCCCGGACGGCCGTGTCTTTGGTAAGATGGCACACGCAGAGCGCCGCGACAACGGCGTAGCAGTCAACATCTACGGAGAGCAGGATCTGAAGATCTTTGAGTCCGGTGTTGCTTACTTTAAATAAAATAAAACCAAAATAGAAGATTCCCGCAGAGAGGAAGAAAGCTCCTTTCTGCGGGAATTTTTTGTCAGAAACAGTAATTTCTGATTTCGAAAGAAAAAATTTGATTATGCGCCGCGGTGCAGTTATAACGCAATATTTTGCTTTATTAACAAAAGTAATAAGGTCAAATAGTAGAAATATTCTGAAAAAACGAAAGATTTCGATAGTCTCAACACATTACATATATGACGGGCCCGGAAGAGAAGGACAGCGAAATAACAGGAGGGAGAAAGAAGTGTATGAGACAAGAGAAGGAACGATTTTTTCAGATCATATTCGAGGAAAACAGTCATGTGCTGTTCCGTTATATCTGCGGTCAGTTGAACAATGACCGGGAGACGGCGAAGGATGTGCTGAACGATGTATGGGAGGTATTGGTGGTAAAATTTGAAACCGTTGCCGATCTCGAAGGAGAAGAGATGACGAAATGGCTGTTCTGTGTGGCAAAAAACAAGATCAAGAATCAGCGCAGAAAACATTATTATCAGAATGAAGTTTCCTATACACAGTATCAGAAAGAGAACAGAAATGAAGGGGAGGCGGCCGCGACAGCCGAGATTGAGGAACGAATGGTGATGCAGAACTGCATCCAGAACCTGAATCCGATGGATCAGCGCATTTTCTGGGGGAGAGCATATGGATTCAGCTACAAAGAGCTCAGCGGATTCTGCAAGAAAAGCGAGCAGGCGCTGCAGTGCCAGTACAGCCGCGCAATCAAGAAACTGCAGGGAATGATGAGTCAGGAAATCAGTCTGACGAGAGCGTAGAAAATGGAAATGGTATGCAGCGGAAACCTCAACTCTTACAATCCAAAAACAATAGAAATATCTAAAAAATTCTCTGCAGGAGAATATCCTGTGTCTAAAAATAAAGTGTTACCGTTTACATATCAAAAATCCGTTTTCCTCGTTGTCGTGGCGCGGAAATTGTGTTAAAATATTTTTAGAAAATTCACACGATGTGCGAGAAGGCAGAAAGGATGAAAACAACATGAAGGATGAGTACGTAGCTATGTAGGCACTTATACCCATGGAAGCAGCATTGGTATTCATTTATATGATGTAAATGTAGAAGAAGGCACTCTGACAGAGCGAAAAGTCATACCGGTCAACAACTCTTCCCACATTGCCCGTTCCTTAAACGGCAAATACCTGTATTCGATTGCAGATGAAGGCGTTGCAGTGTTTGCAGTGGAGGATGACGGAGACCTGACCCCGATCAACAAAGTAGACATCGACGGCATGCGCGGCTGCTATCTGTCGGTGGACAAAACCGGAAGATACCTGTTCGTGGCAGGCTATCATGACGGAAAAGTAACCGTTGTACATACCCATAAGGACGGCCGCCTCGGAAGTCTGATGGACGGCGTGTTCCACAAGGGCCTTGGCAGTGTGGCAGAGCGTAACTTCCGCCCGCATGTCAGCTGTGTCGTTCCTACACCGGACAACAAATATGTCTGCGCAGTCGACAACGGCATTGACCAGATCAAAATGTACAAGCTGAACACACAGCGTGACCGCCTGAAACTGGTGGATATCCTGCGCTGTGAGCGTGAATCCGGTCCGAGAGAGATCGTTTTCAGTGAATCCGGAAAATACGCGTATGTCATTTACGAGCTGATGAACAAAGTCGATGTATTCAGCTACCGTGATACGGGAAACGGACCGGAATTTGAAAAACTGCAGTCGATCAGCACCACATCCGCGAACGTGGACCAGGCGCACGACGCTGCATCCGGCATGTGCCTTTCCCCGGATCACCACTACCTGTTTACTTCTACAGCCGGAGACAATACCGTAGCAATGTTCCATATCGACCCGGAGACCGGCTGCATGGAGAAGAAGTTTGCACTTCCGATCAGCGGCGAATATCCAAAGGATATTGCAATGTTCCCGGACGGAAAACATATCGCAGTGGCAAACCATGAGTCCAACACGATCACAACATTTACCGTTGATTATGAGAAAAACGTGCTGGTTCAGAAAGGCCGCCCGATGAAAGTGGAGACGCCGAACTGTATTCTGATTACGAAAAAAGGCGTTCACTAAAAAATAACGCAAAAATGCCTGCAGGAAGAACTGTATCCCGCAGGCATTTTTTGTGTTGAAGCCAGAAAGAAGCAGTCCGGCCTTTATTTCTCGTCCAGAGCCCAGACTTTCTTTACATTGTCCAGTTTGGCGCTCATGCCGACGAGCAGTGCGTCCGCCAGGACAAGAGCGGTCATGCATTCCACGACAACAACGGCGCGTGCAACGATGATCGGGTCGTGGCGGCCTTTGATTTCGATGGCAATATTTTCGCCGTCTTTGTTGATGGTCTGCTGGGAAGCAGCAACGGACGGGGTCGGTTTGAAACCAGCCCGGACAACGATATCGCTTCCGTCGCTGATACCGCCTAAAATACCGCCGGCGTGGTTGGTCAGCTTGACAATGGAGCCGTCCGCATTTACATGGAAGGCATCGTTATTGGTAAGCCCGGTAGCTGTGCAGACCGAGAAACCGTCTCCGATTTCCACGCCTTTTACGGCGCCGATGGAGACGAGTGCTTTTGCAAGGTTGGCATCGAGCTTTTCAAACACCGGATCGCCGACACCGGCCGGCATATGGTGAACGACACATTCGACCACACCGCCGACGGAATTTTTTTCCGCCATGGCTTTTGTTAAAAGCTCGGAAGCCTTTTCGGCAGCCTCTGCATCCGGCATATTCAGGGCGTTATTCGCGATTTCAGCGGTATCAAAAGACTGGATTTCCACGTCACCGATGGAGCGGGTGTAGGCGGAAACGGTGATGCCAAGCTCAGAGAGCATTTTTAAGGCAATGGCACCTGCAGCCACGCGTGCGATCGTCTCGCGTCCTGAGGAGCGTCCGCCGCCGCGGTAGTCGCGGAAACCGTATTTTGCATCAAACGTATAGTCGGCGTGGCCCGGTCTGTAATAGGAAGCAATGTCGCTGTAATCTTTGGAATGCTGATCCTCATTCCATACCACCATGGAAATCGGGGTACCGGTCGTTTTTCCTTCGAAAGTGCCGGATAAAATCTGAACGGTATCGGATTCTTTCCGTTTTGTGGTAAAGCGGTTCTGTCCCGGCTTCCTGCGGTCGAGGTAAAACTGAATATCCTCCTCGGAAAGCGAAAGGCCGGCCGGCACTCCGTCCACAACAACGCCCACGCCTTTTCCATGAGACTCTCCCCAGGTGGTCAGTCTGAAGATGGTACCAAATGATGATCCTGCCATATATAAAGTCCTCCTGAATTTTTTCGTATATTTATAAAATAACTGGAAAAGATTTCTAATAAATTATACCGGAAAGTAAAACATTCGTAAAGCTCTTTTTCGGAGACGAAATTCACCGTTATACCGTTTGACAAACGAAAAGGCAGCACGTATAATGAGAATGTATTTTCGGGCAGTGAAAGCCGGTAAAATAAAACAAACAAAAAGGAAGAGTGTGCATGAATTTTTTAGACAAAATGGAGCGAAAATATGGGAGATACGCGTTAAGCCATCTGACGATGTACATTATCGTAACGTACATTGCGGGATATATCATTGCGCTTGCGGCTCCCATCATGAGACAGTATCTGACGCTGGAACCATATTATATTCTGCACGGACAGATCTGGCGTCTGGTGAGCTGGATTCTGATTCCGCCGAGCAGCCTTGATATCTTTACGATCATCATGCTGTTTTTCTATTACTCAATCGGAACAAGCCTTGAGAGAGCCTGGGGAGATTTCAAGTATAATGTTTACATCTTTTCCGGCATTCTGATGACCATTATCGGTTCCTTCCTGCTGTATGGAATCTTATATGCAGTCAACGGATATCCGTCGCTGATGGGAACGGCATTCAGCACTTACTACATCAGCCTCTCGATTTTCCTTGGCTTTGCGATCAGCTTCCCGGATATGCAGGTACTGCTGTATTTCATTATTCCGATCAAAATCAAATGGCTGGCATACCTTGACGTAGCGCTTCTCGCCTACAGCATGATTACCAGCATCATGAGCGGAAACTGGGCAGGATGTGTTGTTATTCTTTGTTCCCTTGCAAACGTCCTTGTGTTCTTCCTGATGACAAGAAAAGGAAAACGCGGCTCTTTCCAGCAGAACAGACGCCGGAAGGAATTTAAAAAGGCCGTTTCAAGAGGCGAAGCCGAATACCGCAATCCGAACGGGATCACAAAACACAAATGTGCGATCTGTGGCCGGACCGAAAAAGATGATCCGAATCTGGAGTTCCGTTTCTGTTCCCGATGCAACGGAAACTATGAATACTGCCAGGATCACCTGTTTACGCATGAACATGTAAAATAAAGAAGGAGAGAAAGTATGAGAAGAACGAAAATTGTCTGCACCATGGGACCAAATACCAACTCCCGTGACCTGATGAAAAAACTGATTGAAACCGGAATGGATGTTGCTCGTTTTAATTTTTCTCATGGAGACCACGATGAGCAGAAAATGCGTATGGATATGCTGAAAGAGCTTCGAAAAGAGCTGAAAACTCCTGTGGCAATCCTTCTGGACACCAAAGGACCGGAAATTCGTACCGGCGTTTTAAAAGATGGAAAAAAAGTGAATCTGGTAACCGGACAGACTTTTACCCTGACAACCGTTCAGGAGACCGGAGATGAAAATCACTGTTCTGTCAGCTACACCGGCCTTACGGAAGATATCAAAGAGGGAGATACGATTTTGATCGATGATGGTCTGATCGGTCTGCGCGTAGAAAAAGTAAATGCACCGGAAATTGTCTGTACCGTAGTAAACGGCGGCGAGCTCGGAGAAAAAAAGGGCGTGAATGTACCAAACGTTTCGATCAATCTTCCGAACCTCACGGAGAAAGACAAAGGAGATCTTCTTTTTGGTATTGAACAGGATATTGATTTTGTTGCAGCTTCCTTTATCCGGAATGCAGAGGCAATTAACGAAATCCGTGAGTTCCTTGTGGCAAACGGAGGAGAGCATATTGATATCATTGCCAAGATCGAAAATGCGGAGGGTGTGCAGAACATCGACAGCATCATCGATGCGGCAGATGGTGTGATGGTTGCAAGGGGAGATCTTGGTGTAGAGATTCCGGCGTGCCAAGTACCGCATGTACAGAAAATCATCATTGAAAAATGCAATCATAAATACAAACCGGTTATCACAGCAACCCAGATGCTGGATTCCATGATCCGGAACCCGCGTCCGACCCGTGCAGAGGTAGCCGATGTTGCGAATGCAATTTATGATGGAACGGATGCGATCATGCTCTCCGGCGAAACAGCAGCCGGAAAATATCCGATCGAGGCAGTTACCATGATGGGAGAGATTGCCGAGCAGACGGAGCGTTATCTGAAATTCGAAGACTACCGCGATGGAAAAGCGCTGGAAGGAAAGCTAAATGTTTCCGCAGCAGTCGGAAGTGCAGCCGTTTCTATGGTAGAACACATCAAAGCAGCCTGCATTGTGACTCCGACGATGTCCGGTCAGACTGCAAGACTGATTTCCAACCTTCGTCCGAGCGTACCGATTTACGGCGTTACCCCATATGAATGGGCAAGAAGAAAAATGCAGCTCTACTGGGGCGTTCGTCCGGTGACCGGATACGAGGAAGATTCTACGGAGAACATCATTTCCCATGCTATGTATATGGTGCGCCGTGAGGAGCTTGTAGAACGTGGCGATATGGTTATTTTTACGGCCGGAGACCCTGCTACTAACGAGGTGACGGGTGAAGGATATATGACAAACATGCTTCACATTATTCAGGCAAAATAAGCAGAAGAAGGAGACAAAAGAGAATGACGAAGAAGCCTTTTGTAACAAAAGAAAAACTGGAAGAAATCGCAGCAGCAGTACCAACTCCGTTTCACATTTACGATGAAAAAGGAATTCGTGAGAATGCGAAAGCGGTAAAGGAAGCTTTTTCCTGGAATCCGGGATTTCGTGAGTATTTTGCTGTAAAAGCGAACCCAAACCCGACACTGATCAAAATGCTGGGTGAATATGACTGCGGATGCGACTGCTCTTCTTACACGGAGCTGATGCTTTCCGATGCGATGGGATTTGAGAAAGATAAAATCATGTTTTCATCCAACGTAACACCGGCTGCAGAGTATCAACTGGCTGCAGAGCTTGGTGCGATCATTAACCTTGATGATATTACGCATATTGATTTTCTTGAGAAAACATTAGGCTACATTCCGAAGAAAATCTGTTGCCGTTATAACCCGGGCGGACTGTTTAAAATCAGCACCGATATTATGGACAATCCGGGAGATGCCAAATACGGTATGACAACCGAGCAGATTTTTGAGGCATTCCGCATTCTGAAGGCAAAAGGGGCAGAAGAGTTCGGCATCCATTCCTTCCTTGCAAGTAATACCGTAACCAATGATTACTACCCAGTTCTGGCAAAAACACTGTTTGAGCTGGCTGTAAAGCTGCAGAAAGAGACGGGCGTGAAGATTAAATTCATCAATCTTTCCGGCGGCGTCGGAATTCCGTACAAACCGGATCAGGAAGGCAATGACATCCGCGTGATTGGCGAGGGTGTACATAAAGTGTACGATGAAGTTCTCGTTCCGGCCGGCATGGGCGATGTTGCAATTTACACGGAAATGGGCCGTTTCATGATGGGACCGTACGGCGGACTCGTTACCCGCGCCATCCATCAGAAACACATCTACAAAGAGTACATCGGCTGTGATGCCTGCGCGGTCAACCTGATGAGACCGGCTATGTACGGCGCTTACCATCACATCACGGTGATGGGAAAAGAAGATCAGCCGTGCGACCACAAATATGACGTAACAGGCTCTCTGTGCGAGAACAACGATAAATTCGCGATCGACCGCATGCTTCCGGAAGTGGAAGTCGGAGACCTCCTCTTCATCCACGACACCGGCGCACATGGATTTTCCATGGGATACAACTACAACGGAAAATTAAAATCTGCAGAGGTTCTGTTAAAAGAGGACGGCAGCTTTGAAGTCATCCGCCGCGCAGAAACCCCGAAAGACTACTTCGCTACACTGGATGGAACACCGGAGTATGAAAAGATGTTTGGAAATAAATAAGAGATAACAACAGTAAAACCCCTTTCAAAAAGAACCATGCGGCAGATGGCCGGTTCTTCGAAAGGGGTTTTCTTTCTTTCAAAAGCTGTTTTTTTGAAGGGAAGACAATAAAAAAAGATCTGCATCAACGTTCGTTTTTGCAGATCTTTTTTAGCTATGCCGCTGGCCGGACTCGAACCGGCACGGTTATTCACCGCTTGATTTTGAGTCAAGTGCGTCTACCAATTCCGCCACAGCGGCAGTGTTCGTAATCAGAACAAGATATATTTTACCATAAAAACAAGAAGGACGCAAGAGAAAAAAATGGAATAATTATCATAAAAACTTTCTAAAAAAGATTGACGAAAGGAAAAAATAGAAGTATAGTGTAGATAGTTTAGTACCATACTAAATTTTACATCATAAGTTCAAATAACGATTTATCGAAAACGCCATCGTTAGATGGTCCACAGTGTGTGGAACGAAAACTGTTGTCTTCATAGACAGCAGTTTTTTTGTTGTCTAAAATTAGAAATGAAACATGGTTATGATTCAGTACTGTGAGAACAGCAAGAACCAGGAAGTAGAATTGTTGAAAATAGGAAAGAAAAGATGTAAAAAATCAAAATATATGGTAAAATTAGATAAAATGTAGAAAATGGAGGAAAGAACAGATGAAAGGGGAATATTATCTCGGACTTGATATGGGAAGCAGTTCGGTTGGATGGGCTGTGACAAATGAGAAGTACGAAATTTTGCGCGCACATGGAAAAACACTTTGGGGTGTACGGCTATTTGACAGTGCACAGACTGCAGAAGAGAGAAGAGGGTTTCGGACAGCAAAACGAAGATTGGATCGTCGTAATTGGAGAATAGAATTGCTGCAGAAAATTTTTGCGGAAGAAGTAGAAAAGATAGATGATGGATTTTTTCGCAGAATGAAAGAGAGTCGTTACTGGCCAGAGGATAAGCGTGACAGGCAGGGAAAGTGTCCGGAACTTCCCTATGCATTGTTTGCGGATGATGATTACACAGACAAAGAATATCATAAACAGTTTCCAACCATCTATCATCTGAGAAAATGGTTAATGGAAACTGACGAAACGCCTGATATTCGCCTGATATATCTTGCTCTGCATCATATGATGAAACACAGAGGCCATTTTCTATTAAACGGAAATATCGAACAGGTAAGAGAATTTCAGACAACATTTGAACAGTTCCTTGAAGCAGTGCGGGCAGAAGAACTTGGCTTTTCTTCCGAGATTGGAGTGGAAAGAAGCAAGGAAATAGAGGCAATTTTAAAAGACCGAACATTGACCAAATCTGCGAAAAAGACAAAAGCAGTAAAAGCAATGCGGGCAGAAACATCCTGTGAAAAAGAGTGGCTGGGATTGATTACCGGTGGAACAGCAAAACTGGGAAATCTGTTTGGGGAAAAACAGATGGATACACTGGAACGGCCAAAACTTTGCTTCGCAGATGCAGGTTATGAAGAATACGCTGGAGAGATCGAAGCAGAGCTGGGAGAAAAATATGTATTAATTGAACACGCAAAAGCAGTGTACGATTGGGCTGTTCTGGCTGATATTTTGCAGAACTATTCTTCTCTTTCAGAGGCAAAAGTGGCACTTTATGAAAAGCATAAAAAAGATCTGAAAGATCTGAAAAAGCTGGTCAGAGAGAATCTTTCAAGGGAAGAATATCAGAGACTGTTTGCAAAAAAGGATGAAAAAGCTAATTATTATGCGTATATCAAGGCACCAAAACAATGTAGTCAGGAAGACTTTTACGGTTATCTGAAAAAGAATATTCTGGGCAAGATATCAGATGTGACGAAAGCATCCTGCATGCAGAAGGAAATGGAAATGGGAACGTTTCTTCCGAAACAGACTGTAAAAGACAACAGTGTCATTCCATATCAGATTCATTTATATGAATTAAATGCAATCCTGAAAAATCTGGAAGATAAAGTTCCGCTACTGAAAGAGAATGGAGAGAAGATTCAAAAGATTTTCACATTCCGCATTCCGTACTACGTAGGACCCTTAAACGGAATTCGAAAAAAAGGGGAGAAGAGTAACTGGGCGGTACGAAAAGAAGGCAAAATATATCCATGGAACTTCGATGAGATGGTAGATTTGGAAGCAAGTGCAGAGCAGTTTATTCGAAGAATGACGAATAAATGTACTTATCTGCCAAGTGAAGATGTTTTACCAAAGTATTCTCTGCTGTACAGCAAATACGAAGTTTTAAATGAATTAAATAATCTGCGTTTGGATGGAGAAAAGATATCTGTAGAGCAGAAACAGAAAATATATGAAGAAGTATTCCAGAAAAGCAGAAAGGTTACACAGAAAAAACTGAAAAACTATTTAGTGAAAGAAGGAATTACCGGAAAAGAAGTTGAAATTACCGGAATTGATGGTGATTTCAAGAGTTCTCTTACGGCATACCATGACTTTAAAGAGAAATTAACAAATCTGCACTGAACCAGGCGGAAAAAGAATGCATCATCCTGAACGTAACGCTGTTTGGAGATGATAAAGCGATACTGAAACAGAGATTAAAGAAACTGTTTCCGGAGTTGACAGAAAAACAAAGAGACAGCATAAGTAAACTGCCGTATCGTGGTTGGGGAAGACTCTCAAAAGTGTTTTTGGAAGAGATGGAAGCACCGGCACCGGAAACGGGAGAGGCATGGTCTATTATTCGGGCTTTGTGGGAGACGAATGACAATCTGATGCAACTGCTTAGCGAAAAATATTTGTTTGCATCGGCAATCGAAGAAAAGAATGGAAACGAACAGAAAAAACGGGATATTTCGTATGAATTAGTCGAGGAGCTTTACGTATCACCGGCAGTGAAGCGGCAGATTTGGCAGAGCCTTTTGATTGTAAAGGAAATCTGTAAAGTGATGGGAAACCCACCGAAACGTGTTTTTATAGAAATGGCAAGAGAAAAAACCGATCAGGGAAGAACCTCTTCAAGAAAAAAGAAACTGCTGGAACTTTATAAAAAATGTAAAGCGGAAGAAAAAGACTGGATAGATGAGATTGAAAAGCGTTCCGATGCGGAAATGAGAAGAGACAAGCTGTATTTGTATTATACGCAAAAAGGAAAATGCATGTATTCCGGTGAAACAATTGAACTGGAGGAATTGTGGGATAATCAGAAGTATGACATTGATCATATTTTTCCACAGTCCAAAGTGATGGATGATAGCCTGGATAACCGGGTACTTGTAAAGAAAAAGTGTAATCAGATGAAAGAGGATAAATATCCGATCGATGAAACAGTTCGGAAAAAAATGCAGCCATTCTGGAAATCTTTAGTGGATGCCGGATTGATCAGTGAAGAAAAATATAAACGGCTGATAAGAGGAAATGGATTTGAACCGTCTGAATTGGCTGGATTTATTTCCAGGCAGCTGGTGGAAACTCGTCAGAGTACAAAAGCGGCAGCAAGTATTCTGCAGCAGGTGATCCCGGATACACAGATTGTTTATGTAAAAGCGCCAACCGTTTCAAAGTTCCGTAAGGATTTTAAATTTCTGAAGGTACGGGAGATGAATGATTATCATCATGCGAAGGATGCTTATTTGAATATTGTCGTTGGCAACGCATATTTTGTAAAATTCACATCAAATCCGATTCACTTCATTAAGGAAAATCCGGGAAGAAGTTATAATCTGAAGAAGATGTTTGAACAGGAAAGAATTGAACGAAACGGAGAAATTGCCTGGGAAGGCGGGAACGGAACCATTGTGACAGTCCGAAAGTTTATGGAAAAGAACAACATTCTTGTGACGCGAAGATCGTATGAGGCAACAGGTGCATTGTTTGACCAGCAGATTGTCAAAAAAGGAAAAGGTCAGGTTCCGATCAAGAGCAGTGATGAACGGCTTTGTGATATACAGAAGTATGGAGGATATAACAAAGAGGCGGGAGCTTACTTTGTACTGGCAGAATCGGAGGGCAAAAAGGGAAAGAAAATACGAACAATCGAGTATGTGCCGATTCGTCTGAAAAAGGAAATTCAGAAGTCAGAAGAAAATATAATTCGGTATCTGGAAGAGGAAAGACAGTTAAAGAATCCGCGAGTGCTGGTGCCGGAAATCAAAATAGATACTCTGTTTTGTGTGGACGGATTTTATATGTGGGTTTCCGGAAGATCAGGGGATCAGCTATTGATGCAAGGTGCAAATCAGCTGGTACTTTCCCAGGAAGAAACAGAAATACTGAAAAAAATAGTACAGTACGTGGAACGTAAAAAACAGAATAAAGAACTGAAAATTTACGATTCCGACCATTTAGAAGAAAAGAAGGTGGTGATGCTGTATGAAACCTTTTTAAATAAATTAACAAATACGGTATATGCAAAAAAACTTGGAGCACAGGCAAAGACATTAACGGAAAAAAGAGAAAAATTTAAAGAATTATGCATAGAAGAAAAGTGTATCGTTTTGTATGAAGTTTTACATTTTTTCCAGTGCCAGAGTGCTGCCGCTGATTTGAAATTAATTGGAGGATCTGGAAGAGCAGGAATTTTGTGTCTCAACAAAAATATAACCGATTGCAGTCGAATCGAAATGATTCATCAATCGCCAACCGGTATCTACGAGCAGACAGTAGACCTGAATGCATTATGAGCTGGCGGATTGTGGTTATTTCCAAACGGGCAAAGCTGGACTATCAGCTTGGTTACCTTGTGGTGCGAAATGAGGAAGTAACAAAAATACATTTAAGTGAAATATCAACCATTCTGATTGAGTCAACAGCAGCAACAGTCACAACAAGTCTGCTGGCAGAGCTGACAAAAAAGAAAATAAAAGTGATTTTTTGCGATGAAAAGAGAAATCCATCGTCGGAACTGGTTGGGTATTACGGAAGTCATGATACCAGCAATAAAATCAGAAAGCAGATTCAGTGGAGCCGGCACAGTAAAGAAGCGATCTGGACAGAAATTGTGACGGAAAAAATACGAAAACAGAAGGAACTGTTAAAAAATATGGGAAAGGAAGAAGCGGGTCTGTTAGAATCATATTTACAGGAGATTGGCTGGAACGATGAGACAAACCGGGAAGGGCATGCGGCAAAGGTATATTTTAATGCATTGTTCGGTATGACATTTACCAGAACTGCGGATTGTCCGGAAAATGCAGCGCTGAATTACGGATATAGCATTTTGTTGTCTGCGTTTGCGAGAGAAATTGTAGCGAGCGGTTATATTACACAGCTCGGACTCTTTCATGATAATATGTTTAATCAGTTTAATCTGGCGTCCGATTTGATGGAACCGTTCCGTGTTCTGATTGACCGGGAAGTAATCCAAATGCAGAGGAAAGAATTTACGCATGAGGAAAAAATACAGTTGGTCAATGTATTAAACAACGAAGTCATGATAGACGGGAAAACACAGTATGTGAATAATGCCATAAAAATTTACTGTAAAAGTGTATTTGATGCCTTAAATGAGAATGACAGTGCATTGATCCGGTTTTATGGCCTATGAGTTATCGTTTTATGAGAGTATTGGTACTGTTTGATCTTCCGGTGCTGACGGGCGATCAGAGAAGAGAATATGCGAGATTTCGAAAGTTTTTATTGAAAAGCGGATTCCTGATGCTCCAGGAATCCGTATACTGTAAGCTTGCGTTAAATACAACTGTAGTGAATGGAATCGTGGATCAGATTCATAAAAATAAGCCGGAAGAAGGTCTGATACAGCTTTTAACGGTGACTGAGAAGCAGTATGCGAAAATGGATCTGATTGTTGGGAACGTAAAGAGTGAAGTGTTGAATACGGATGAAAGGCTGGTGATTTTATGAAACTGGTACATGTGGACTTGGAAAAACCTATTGCGATTCATCGGAACTGTCCCACGGAATGGATTATAGAATCACCGGAGCTGTTTTTAAAATATGTGGAGCAGCTGCAAAAACAAAATCAGGGAGAGAAGGGAAATTTCGTACTTTCTAAAGCTGACACAGAGCTGAATATGAAAAGAGATGTGGAATTGGTATTAACGCCCTTTTCTCTTGATTTTGCGGATCACAGAATACAAAAACGGTTATTTACAGAGCTGGTCAAAAGTGCGCAAAATGAAGAAATGTTTCTGGAAACGCAGAGAATTATTGCGGAACTGAAGAAATACATCTATCAATTGGAAGCTGTCAGTGGGTACGAATTGGAACAAAATGAGGAAATCGATTTGAGCGCACTCCTAAAATTGATGGGAGTTCAGACAGAAACCGAAAAAGAGATGGGGCTTCTGGAAAAATTAACGCAATATATCAAAGTTATGGCCGAACTTCTCCAAAAAGAACTGGTGATTTTGGTCAATATTCGATCCTATCTGAACGAAACACAAATAAACAAACTCTCCCAAATGGCATGCTACTATGAAATATCCTTGCTTTTCATAGAAAATATACAAAGGGACTTTTCGAATCAGAGAGAATATTATATAATTGACAAAGATGGATGTGATGTCTATTAATATCCATCGGATGTTTGAGTACCTGTTTTGTGCAGATGAAAGCAGTTCATTTTTAAATTTGAGGTTTGAGAATGATGTAAAAATGTATGGTACTCAAACACTTTCCACCAGATCGACAACTGCCTGTCTGTTTGAGAATGATGTAAAAATGTATGGTACTCAAACTGATAGATTGCCATACCTAATACCTCCATGGTTT
>NZ_QUED01000026.1:0-52079 GCF_003477865.1 Blautia sp. AF34-10 | reverse complement strand
ATTTTCTTTCTTTTTAAAAGATTATACCATATGTAGAAAGAAATATCATGTAAAAATAAAAAGTTAAAAGAAAATTTGAAAATGCGTCAAAAGTGGAAAAGGTTTGTAATGCATGTCGAAAAATAGAAAAAGAACTGTCACAATTTCTTAAAAAATATTTGCGGAAAAAGAGGGCAGAAAGGGCAGAATGTGAAACAAAAGCAAAATAAAAAGAAGGAAACAAGACACGGAAAAGTATTCCAGGCAGGCCGCATGCAGAAGAAAAAGTGGGAATAAAAACCGATCCAATTCGTCAAAAAAGCGGAAAAGTGGTGAAAAATTGTGGGTTCTATGAAAAAAACGATGGGAAAAGACAGGAATGTTGTCGAAATATTCTAGTTGACAAAAAGATGTAACACTGGTAGAATCGGTTTGTAACAAGATGTAACAAAAACGTAATAATTATTCAGGAGGTAAGTATGACATTCAAAAAAAGTTATGTGCCGGGCATCCTGGGGAGCGTGCTCACACTGACTGTCATCATGGCTGCACCCGTAAAAGCAGAGACAAAGGAAGAAACCATTTTAAATAAAACAGACTGGAGCACAATGGCTGCAGCAAACGTAGAAGGATATGTCAACATCCGCAGCGAGGCAAACGCAGATTCGAGATCGTCGGAGTTCTGATGCCGGGCTATGCGGTTACTGTAACAGAAAAAGGAGACGAGTGGAGCAAGATCTCTTCCAATGGTGTAGAAGGCTACATAAAGAATGAATATCTGGTATTTGGGGAAGAGGCAAAAGCACATTACCGCAATATGTGCGGTATCACCGGAGTTGTTCAGGCGGACAGCCTTCGTGTCCGTGAGGCAGCATCCACAGATTCCGCGCAGGTTGGAACACTGACACAGAATGGTGAAGTCAGCATATTCGGCGAAGAGGCTGACTGGTATCAGATCCAGTACAGCGGAAGCAGCGCATACGTTCATGGAGACTATGTGACACTTTCAGAGGAGTTAAAAGGTGCTGTTTCCATGGAGGAATACCAGGCATCACAGGCCTGTGCGGCAAGCAGCGCAGCAGCAGCCTCCACAGCAGGCAGTGCATCGGTAATTTCCGCAGACAGCAATGATGTGGCAATGCTTGCAGCACTGATCGAGTGCGAGGCAGGCGGCGAGAGCTACACAGGAATGGTGGCAGTCGGAGCGGTTGTAGTAAACCGTGTCAACAGCGGTTCCTTCCCGAACAGCATTTCCGGCGTTATTTATCAGAGTGGACAGTTTACACCGGTTGCGACCGGAACTTTCCAGAGCGTGCTTTCCCGCGGAGCGAGAAGTGACTGTTACGCAGCTGCACAGGCTGCACTTGCAGGTGAGAGCCCGGTTGGCGGATGCCTGTATTTCAACAGCGGCTACGGCAGCGGAATTCAGATCGGATATCAGCATTTTTATTAAAAACAGGCGTGGAACCTTTGCAAGGGGATAGGCAGAGGGAAGACGCATTCCCATAGATTGACAGAACAGAAAAACGAGTAAGTGAACAGGGGAGACGTTCGCTTACTCGTTTTTCGTTTTATTGCAAATCGTTGTTGTCGAAGATTTTTAACAGCTTGGTCTTCCGGTTATCGGCCCGGAAGTCTGCCAGCGTCTGCCGCAGTGTCGTGTGGCGGATACGGTAGGTGTTGGACAGGAAACAGAAAAATGTGATGACCCAGAGAACCGGCCAGAGAAGTACGCATTTATGAAGCTTTGGGAACCGCAGCTTCATCTGAATATGGCCTTCGTGGAACCAGGCATGGATACCGGTGTGCTGGTAGGAACCGCTGCTGACAATTTTTCTCTGTGTATCACTGCCGAAATCGCCGTCTGCGAGAATTTTTTCCAGAAAAATGGCACAGTCAGAGGCAGAGCAGTGAACCTGCGGATCAATGGAGGCAGAAAGACCGAAATAAATACGGCAGGATTCCAGAATCAGCTCATACAGATGAAAAATTTTCGATTCCCGGCACCAGAAGTGGATTTTTTCAAAATTAACCTCGGAGGCATAACGTTCCAGATACAGAGTGAAATCGCAGAGCAGACGGCTGCCAAAACCGCTGTAGAGGTAATGCTTGAGCATGTGATGCAGCATGTAAAACACATTTTCCGTTGGCGGCAGTACCGGATAGGTCTGACCGTAGAGTTCCACGAAAGATGGTTTCAGATGACTGGCGGAAAAAATTTCGTCCACCAGTTCATTGGCCCGGGAAAACTGATAAATACCGACGATGCGGTAATGGAGTTCCAGCGTAAAGGAGCGGCCAGTCTCGGGAAAAGTGAAGCGGTAGGTGACATGGTGATCGCTCTCCTCCGGCTCCTCCGTGTAGCCATGAGCGTTAAGAATCCGGCAGGCACGGGAAAAAGCATCTTTTTCGGGAATATAAAGATCCAGATCTCCCAGCTTCCGATATTCGGGAATGGGATAATTGGCGGCGAGACTGATGCCCTTTAAGAGAAAGCAGGGAATCTTCTCCGCAAGGAGGAGCGAAAAAGTAAGGCGTGTAAAATGTTCCAGCTGATAATAGGAGAGCAGCATCTGCTTCGTCTGCTGTTTGAGAGCAGAAAACTGCGGCTGCTGTTCAAAATATGGCAGAAGAAACGGAAGCGAACAGTGTTTTTCGGCCAGACGGTATAAGGCGGACGGATCCACACCATCAAGCGGGACCGGTTCGGACAAATCCGTGCATAAATTTTTTAAAATCTGTAAATAAACGGCATCAAGCGGCTGCATAAGATACTCCTTTGGGGAAAAGATTTTTCAAATATGTTTTAGTATATCACAAAATGGAAAAAGAAAGTGCAGAGAAATAAAACTTTATTACAGATATCAATAAAAAGCAAAATAAAGTTTACAATGCAATTGGGTAGGGCTATAATAGAACTATTAGTATCCTTGTTTTTCTCTGAGGTAAGAAAGAAAAGCAAGACGCAGAAGAATGGAGATAAAAATGACCAGAAAAGGTGATTTTGTACTCAGACAGATTGCAGACGAATATGTTCTGATTCCATATGGGGCGACGGCGGAAAAGATGAATCAGGTACTCACACTGAGTGAAACAGCAGCTTTTATTTACGAGCAGACCGGCGATGCCGTATCTGCAAAAGAGATTGCAAAACGGCTCGGAAAAGCTTACGATATGCCGGCGGAGGAAGTGCAGGAGGACGTAAACGCAGTGCTGGAAACATTCCGAAACTATGGTATCCTGGAGCGTGTTTGAAAAATCTACGAAAACGGCGAGGTAGCGTATGATAGTATTTTTAGTCGGCGGCGAGAGCAGACTGATGGATGCTCTGATCACCAAAATGGAAAAAGACGGACATAAGACATATCTGCTGACCGGAAAGCGGGATGGAAGAGGAAAGTACCGCCGCGTCTTCGAACGGTATAATTTCCCCTACGACAGCGAGAGCGTGCGGGAAATTTTTACCAATGTAAACCCGGATCTTGTTATTTTTCTCGGAGCTTACGATACCAACTATGACTGGAGTGATGCCAGAAGAGAGTCGGTCCGTTACACCGCAGATCTGACGAACCTTCTTTCGGCGTATGCATTTAAACAAAATGGTCGTTTTGTGTACCTGTCTTCCGAAGTTGTTTATGGCCGGTCTTACAGCAGCGATATCCACGAAACGGAACCGGCATCGTCCAAAAGCTTTCAGGCAATGGCGATTTTGCAGGGAGAAAATATCTGCAAAAGCTATCGTGACACCAGAGAGATGGACACGCGGGTTCTGCGCTTCGATCATATGTATGATATTCCACGGAAAGGAAAGGCCGACAATAACCCATGTTTCCAGATGATGCTGAAAATGCTGAAAACCAATCAGATTGCAGCAAACAGCCGAAATGTTTTTTCCATGATTTATCAGAGCGATGCGGTGGAGTTTGCGTACCGCGTGATGATGGCAGAGCATCCGAAATATCCGCTGTATCACATTTCTTCCGGCGAGGTCATCAGTCAGATGAAACTGGCAGAGCTGATTCAGCAGAATGCGGGAGACGGAACGACGATTCGGGATGATACCGTCGGAGAGGGCTATCGCCTGGTGCTGGATGGCAGACGGTACAGGAAAGAATTTGACGGAAAAATTTTTGTCCCATACGAAGAAGGCGTAAAAGCTGTTGTAGAGTATATGAAGAAATACAGCAGTTCCTTTTTACAGAGAGAAGATACGGGCGCCGGATGGGGCAACCGGGTCTGGAGACTGCTGGTGCGGATTTTCCGCATGCTGGCTCCGTATCTGGAAACCTGATCTGTTTTATCCCGTTCTTTATGATTCATAACCGTGCGGTCGGCAGCCAGTATTTTGCAAAGCTGGATGCGTATCTTTTGTATGTGCTTTTGTTTGCGATTGTGTATGGACAGCAGCAGGCGATCTTCTCAGCGCTTCTGGCGACGGCTGGCTACTGTTTCCGCCAGATGTATAACCAGAGCGGTCTGGAAGTGCTGATGGATTACAGTACGTATATCTGGATGGCGCAGCTTTTTATCCTGGGCATGGTAGTCGGTTACATGCGTGACCAGATTCATCATATCAAAAAGGACGATCAGGAGGAGATCAGCTATCTGCACGGACAGCTTGGCGATATGACTGAGATCAACGACAGCAATGTGCGGATGAAACAGATTTTTGAACTGCAGCTTGTCAACCAGAAGGACAGTCTTGGAAAAATTTATGAAATTACATCGTCACTGGATCAATACGGTGCCTATGAGGTGCTTTTCTATGCAGCACAGACGATTTCCAAGCTGATGAATACGGAGGATGTGGCGGTTTACACCGTTGCCAACCAGTCGTATGCGCGTCTCTTTTCCTTTACTTCGCCGACGGCCAGAAAGCTGGGAAATTCCATCCGCTACCCGGAGATGGAAGCGATGTATACGGATCTGAAAGAACGCCGCGTATTCATCAACAAGACGATGGATGAGCGCTATCCGCTGATGGCGCAGGCCATTTATGCGGAGGATGAAATGCAGATCATTCTGATGCTGTGGGGACTTCCGTGGGACCGCATGAACCTGGCCGAGTCCAATCGTCTGACGGTCATCAGCTATCTGATTCAGAATGCGGTTGTCCGTGCAAACCGTTATCTGGAAGCACTCCGGGAGCACCGTTATCTGGGCAACAGCAGCATTTTGGAAAAAGAGGCATTTACACAGCTGGTAAGTGCGTTTTTTGAGGCAAAGCGGAATGGACTGACAGAATGTTCCCTGGTAAAGATTACCTGCGGAGAAGAAAAATATCTGGAAGCAGCAGAGGTGCTCGGAAAGAAACTGCGACAGACCGATTACGTCGGAATGCTGGATGGCGGCCTGTATGTATTGCTTTCGGATACAGAGGAAAAGAATGCGCTGGGTGTTATTACTCGTTTTGCAGAAGCTGGATATGAGAGTACAATTGCAAATGGGGAGGTGGCCGCATGAGCATAAACGGAACACTGGCGTTTGTGATCCTGTGGATCGTGAATGCTCTGATTGCGCTTGTGTATCTGCTGGTTGGAATTTTCCTTTATGTTCCGGCGTGTGATCTGAAAAGAGAGCAGGGGGAGGAGATTCAGTACGACAATCGGAGAGCATTTTTTATTCGTTTTATCGTCATGGTTCTCTGCCCGGTCGTCGGTCCGGCATTTTTTCTGTGCAGTTATCTGATTTACAAGACGGTATTCCGCCAGGCGGTCGATCTGGAAGATGTTATTTTCAGCAAGGAACGTGTGCAGACACATCTGAAAGCGGACGAGGAGCGGGAGCGCAACATGGCGCCGCTGGAAGAATCGCTTGCCGTCAGTGACAAGCGGAATATGCGTATGCTGATGCTGAATGTGATCCGCGGAGATATGCAAAAATCCCTGGAATCCATTACCATGGCACTGAACAGCGAAGATTCTGAGACATCCCATTATGCGGCCTCGGTATTGCGGGATGAGCTGAACGATTTCCGGTCCAATGTGCAGAAAATGTACACGCAGATGCAGCAGGAAACAGAGACGGAAACAGAATGTGAAGAAATGCTGATCGATTATATGAATCGAATTTTAAGTCAGAAAATTTTTACAACAATGGAGCAGACCAAGTATGTCAATATGCTGGAAGAAGCGGCCGAATCGCTGTACCAGAAAAACGGTGCACGAATTACGGCAGACCGGTACGAGGGACTGTGCCTGAAACTTCTGGATTTAAAAAAAATTCCGGAAACCGAAAAGTGGTGTATGCGTCTGGCACGGCAGCACGGAAATGCGCTGGCAGCGTATACCTGCCGGTTAAAACTGTATTTCACAATGGGGGAAAAAGAGAAATTCTTCGAAGTTTTGCAGGAACTGAAAGAGTCTGATATTATTATTGATAATGAGACGCTGGAGCTGATCCGGATTTTCAGTTAAGCAGGAAGAAAAAGAAAAGCAGAAAGGAGGAACAGAGATTATGACAATGAAATGGCTTACAATTTTACAGTTTCTGGAAATTGTCGCGGCATATGGCATTGTAACTTTGTTCCTCCCATGGCTGGTACTCCGGAAGCGGTTCCGCCGTTTTTCTGCTGCGGAACAGCTGACCGGATATTTTTTTGCGGGAAATTTTTATATCATCTATCTGGTATATCTGCTGCAGTTTCTTCATATCAGCAATCGTGTGACACTGACGGCAGGCACCGTGGGGCCGTTTCTTCTGGTGTGGATCTGGAAAAGAAGAAGTAAGATTCCAGGTGTGATCGAGTGGGTTCTGGAGAATGTAGAGCGTCTGCTGAGTGGAGAACGTGGAAAGAAAACTTCGCTTGTGCAGCTGCGAGGGACCATTTACAGGCGGTTTTTCCGTGGAAAAAGAAAGCAATGGCTGAATGTGCTGCTGGAGCTTGCTGTGATGGGGGCCGCGATTGCGGCAATTACGTATGTCTATGGGCCGAATATGATCGAAGCTTACGGTTATAAAGCCAGTGATATCCCGGTACACAACTACTGGATCAATGAGCTGGATCGGAACAACATCTGGGTTGCAGGTGTGTACCCGTATGGATTTCACATCGTGATTTATTATCTGCATATGGTGTTTGGGATCAAAACGTATGTCTTGCTGCGGATCTTTGGCGTAGTGCAGACATATTTTGTATATCTGGCAATGGTTGTGGCGCTGAAAATGGTGTGCAAGGGAAGATTTACTCCATATCTTGGCGTGCTGTTCTATGTGATGGATATTTTTAACCGGAATACGTATGCAAGATTTGAAGGTGCGCTGCCGCAGGAATTCAGTATGATCTTTATTCTGACGTCTGTCTGCATGGCGATCCGTTTTTTTCAGGAATTTGCAAAAGAGCAGAAGGCAGAAGAGAATGAAAAAAAAGAACTGGATCAAAACTGCCGTTGGTATCTGATCCAGTTTGCCATTGGATTTTCGCTTACGCTGACGATCCACTTTTACAGCACGATGATCGCCGGGCTGTTTTGCATTGGCGTTGCAGTCGGCTTTTGTTTCCGGTTTGCCCGGTGGAAGTATTTCCGCAGAATTATGGCAACGGGAATCCTGAGTGTGCTGCTTTCTGTACTGCCCATGGCGGCGGGTGTTGCGATGGGAAAAGGACTGCAGGGATCCCTGTACTGGGGATTAAGTGTTATCAATGGAGGAAAGGATGATGAAACGGAAGCGACAGATTCTCTGGTGGAAAATACAGAGCTGAGCACCATTTCGGAAAGTGAGGGGACAGAAAACAGGGATGGCGGCTCAACAGTCAGTGCATCACAGGTCGAGGCGCTGAAAAAAGCGGCTGAAGAGAAACTGGCAGAACAAGCGAAGGAGCAGCAGAAGCCATTAAAGGAACGTTTAAAAGAAAAATTTGCAGCAGTTCGAAGCAGCATTCGCGTAAATGTGATGAATGTAAAACCATATATTGTGGAAATTACCCTGGGAAGTATTGTGCTTTTGGCTGCGCTTGGAAGTTTGATGGTGCTTTTACGGGAGATTGATTTTGCGGGAGTGATTTTTTCCACTGCCTTTTATCTGCTCTGTATGTGCTGTCTGCAATGTGCATCCCTGCTGCATTTGCCGGCATTGATGGATCCAAACCGCTGCAGCATTTTCCTTTGCTATTCGGTTTGTTTTTCATGGACGCTGGGAGCAGATGCCATCGTACATCTCCTGATACGATGGTGGAAGAAAAGATGGGTCAGCAATGTTGCATCTATCCTTACTTTAGTCATAGCGGTTTCTGCTGTGATATCAAATGGTCTTCTGAGAAAGCCGATTGTTGTAGACGCTCTGGAAGATAATGGAGCGATTGCCTGCGTTACCAATATTTTAAAAGAAAACAGGAATTTCACCTGGACCATCTGCTCTGCCGATGATGAACTTCGAATGACGGAGTTTTACGGCTACCATTATGAGACCATTACTTTTCTGCGTGAACTGCAGGATCTGGAAAAAAATCCGGAGATCATTATGCCGACACAGAATGTATATTTTTTTGTGGAAAAAATTCCAATTGATTATGCGGGAAGTACCAACCACAAAGAAGTAACCGTGGAGGGAGCAGAAGCATCCCTTCCGTCAGCAGGCGGAATTGAACCGTATTTTGCAGAAAACCGGTGGTATACGATGTGCCATATTTATTACTGGACACAGAAATTTAAAGAACTTTATCCAGACGAGATGGAAGTCTATTATGAAACAGACAGTTTTATTTGTTATCGTGTACAGCAGAACGTAAACAGTCCGTACAATTTTGCAATTGATTACGGATATAACAATCCAACGCCAAAGGCAGGAAGCGAGGAAGAATAGAGATGGTTTCGCGTAGAAATTTTGTAGCAATTACAATCATTATGGCGATCGTTCTTTTCTTATTCCAGGGATTGAATGTGGCAAGAGAAAAGCTGAACTATTACGATACAAATGCATATGCGAAGGATAAAGAAACGTTAGCGGATGGAAGCGGAGCATTTGGAGCAGTGGATGCTTCCGATCAGATTAACATAGAGGGCAGCAGGGGAACCATTGTTTATATCGGAGCAGAAAAGAGCGACTCTATCGGTACCGTTGTTCAGGAATGGTGCCGGTATATGAAATATGAGTCAGCAGTCTATTCATCGATAACAAAATATGAGAAAGCAATGGAGAAAAAAGATACCAGGCTGCCGGAAATGGTGATTGTGAATTCGGAAAATATAGACTGGACAACCGTAAAGGATACCGTGGAACTGCAAAAATGTACAGAACAGGGGATTCATCTTGTATTTGCAAATCTGCCTGATGTTTCTGTGATAAAAAAGAATCAGAAATTCATGGAATTGCTTGGCATCAAAAAAATTACAGCAGATCAGGTAACGGTGAAGGGAATGGATTTGTATGCGAATCTGATGCTTGGCGGAGAAAACATTTATGAGGCGAAGAAACAGGAAGAGAAAAAGATGCAGGATCTTGAACTGACTTTTCCGTGGTTTAAACTGGCAGGTGGTACGAAAGCTTATATGAAAGGTATTCCGGAAGACAGTACCTTAAAAGTGCAGGAACATCCCGTTGCAATCTGGCGAAAAAGTACGGGAAATGCCTATGTTTTTGCAGTAAACGGAGATTATATGGAGGATGAAACGGGACTTGGAATCCTGACCGGAATGCTTTACGAGACAAGAGATTATCTGATTTACCCGGTCGTAAATGCACAGAATCTGATTGCTGCTAATTTTCCGGTTCTGACAGAGGAAAATACAGCACAGATGCAGGAGATTTACGGCAACACAGCAACAGCTGTTAACCGTGATATCATCTGGCCCTCTTTTGCTTCTGTTTATGAAAAGAATCATCTCGGACTGACCTGTATGCTGGCGCCGAAGCTTGATTACAGCAGTACAACAAAACCAGATGGCAGTATGCTGAACTATTATGTGAAACTGATTAATGAGCAAAAAGGGGAAACAGGGCTTTCCGGTACTTGTGAGTCAGAAACGGATGTGATACAGAAACTGCAGGAAGATCAGGAGTTCATGCAAAAAAAATTGAATACGTTTGCTTTTTCTTCTTTTTACGCTGGAGAACAGACGGATGAAGAAATGGAAAAAGCATTGCAGCAGCCTGTTCTTGAACAGATTCGTACGGTTGTAAAAGCCAAGGATACCGAGGGGGATATTGTAAGATATCAGAACGATCAGGTTACAAGCCAGAAAGTGATATCGGAAGAAGAGGAGCAATTTACATACCGTTCCTGGATGAAAGTAAAGAGTGTGGAATCTGCACTTGGATATACCAGTGTTCTGCTGGATTTGGATGCTATTCTTTATCCGAAAACAGAAGAGGATCGCTGGGAAAATATCGGCAAGGAATTTGCGGCGAATCTTTCTACGTACTGGAAGCTATTCTCCGGTTTTGACGGCACGACCGTATCGGAATGTGACACCAGAATCCGGACATTTCTGAATTCCCGTTATGAAGATGACAGAGAAGACAATGCCATCACATTAAGGACAACAGGAACCGATGAAACAGCGTATTATGTTCTTCGCACGCACAATGAAGATGTCAGAAAAGTTACAGGCGGAACAGCAGAAAAACTTGAAGATTCCGCGTGGCTGATTCGCGCAGAGCAAAGTGAGGTAAGGATTACGCTTGGAGCATCGGATCAACGGTATTACTATGAGAAAGGGGCGAAAAACGAATGAGAGTCTGCATTGTTGCGGAAGGATGCTACCCTTTCGTCGTAGGAGGTGTTTCAAGCTGGGTACACAGCCTGATCCAGCTGTTTCCGGAAACGGAATTTGTGATTCTTGCAATTGCGGCAAATCGTTCCCAGCGGGGAAAATATGCCTATGAATTGCCGAAAAATGTGTCTGCGGTCTATGAACTTTATCTTGACGATGTGGACTGGAGCGGCAGCAAGAAACTGCACAGAAAACGGCTGAAAAAAGAACAGTATCAGGCACTGCGCAGTCTGATTCTGGATCAGGACATCGAGTGGGATGTTTTGTTTGACCTTTTCCAGAAAGAAAATGTTTCCCTGAATGCGCTACTGATGGGGGAGGATTTTCTGAATGCGGTCAGAGACTGCTATAATCTGAAATACAGTCAGATTGTCTTTTCTGATTTCCTGTGGACGATGCGTTCGATTTATCTGCCGCTGTTTCTCACCATGCAGACGGAAATACCGCGTGCCGATTTGTACCACTGTGTTGCAACCGGTTATGCGGGGGTTCTTGGTGCCATGGCAAAACACTTCTACGGCAGCCGTCTCCTGATTTCTGAGCACGGAATTTACACCAGAGAGCGGGAAGAAGAACTGATCAAAGCCAAATGGGTAGAAGGAATCTATAAAAATATCTGGATCGATCAGTTTCGAAAAATGTCAAAGCTGGCGTACAACGAAGGGACGCTCATTACATCACTGTTTGAACATGCACGGGAACTGCAGATCGAACTTGGCTGCCCGATCGAAAAAACCATGGTCACGCCAAACGGAATCCGTGTGGAAAATCTGCAGAATATTCCGGGGAAAACGGAAGAAGATGAAGGAAAAATCAACATCGGTGCGGTACTGCGTGTGACCCCGATTAAAGATGTCAAAACGATGATTCAGGCATTTGGTTTTGCGAAAGAAAAAGATGACCGTCTGAAACTCTGGATTATGGGACCATGGGAAGAAGACCGGGAATATGCCGAGGAGTGTTTCCAGCTTGTCTCGGATATGGAAATCCCGGATGTTGTTTTTACCGGAAGAATCAATATCCGCGATTATCTTGGAAGAATGGATGTGACCATTCTGACCAGCATAAGTGAGGGACAGCCGCTGACCATTCTGGAAAGCTATGCGGCGCATAAGCCGGTGATTGCAACGGATGTCGGAAACTGCTATGGACTGATTTACGGGGAAAGTGATGATTTCGGTGCGGCCGGAATTGTCACGCATATCATGAA
Source organism: Blautia sp. AF34-10 (assembly GCF_003477865.1). Classification (NCBI taxonomy): domain Bacteria; kingdom Bacillati; phylum Bacillota; class Clostridia; order Lachnospirales; family Lachnospiraceae; genus Blautia; species Blautia sp. AF34-10. Next base: position 40,178 of record NZ_QUED01000026.1, on the reverse strand, counting down.
TATTGAAGAAATCGCGCAGGCGATGCTGGATATGGCGGCAAATGAAAAAATGCGCCTGGAAATGGGAGAGACCGGCTATCGCCGTGTGATGGAGAAATATAGAGTAGAATATATGCAGAAAACATACTGGGAGATTTACCGGGATTTCGCAGAACAGATGGGGCTGGAGTGGAAGGAAGAATCGGTAAAACTGCCGGATAAGGAAAAGTAAAACCGGAGCAGGCACAAAAAAGGAGGAAGAGGATATGGCAGGAATCGGAGTTCGGCTGAATCGGATTTTTGAAAAAAATACACTTACGACAAATCTGGTTGGATTTTTCTACAGCACCGTAGTGACGGTTGCGCCCATGTTTGTCATCATTATCAATCTGATTTTAATGGAATATCTGCTGGATTTTGCCAGTGTGGGATATGTGACAAGAGAGCTGTTTTCCTGCACGATTCTTTATACCTTTATCTTTTCTCTTCTGACGGCGTCCCCGTTTAATGCGGTGCTGTCCCGCTATATGTCTGATGTGATCTACGAAGAGCGGTATCAGGATATTTTACCCTGCTATCATATTGGTATGCTTCTGAACATTGGTCTCAGCTGTCTGTTGGGGATTCCGTTCTGTCTCTGGGAACATTTTGTGGGAAAGGTACCAACCGCATATGTATTCTGTGGCTTTTGCGGTTATATCAGTCTGGTGCTTGTTTTTTACTCGATGATTTATCTTTCTATTTGCAAAGATTATCAACGGATTTCACAGTATTTTTTCTTCGGCATGCTGGTGGCATTTGTCCTTGCCCTGATTTTACACTTTATTCTGAAGTGGGAGACAACATGGAGTATGCTGTTTTCTCTGACGATCGGATTTTTTGTGACGGCAACGCTGGAAAATGCGCTGATCCGCCGGTATTTTGTGCGAAATAGCAATCATTACCGGCCGGTACTGCAGTATTTTAGGAAATATTGGAAATTGATTTTTACAAACTTTTTGTATATCCTTGGGTTATACATTCACAATTTTGTGTTCTGGACAACGGATATGCGGATGGAGATTGCAAAAAGTTTCGTATGTAACCAGCCATACGATATGGCATCCTGTCTCGCCATGTTTACCAACATTTCCGCAACGATCATCTTTATTGCGCGTGTGGAGATGAACTTTCACGAAAAATATAAACTGTACTCGGAGGCAGTCATCGGCGGAAAAGGCGCCGATATTGACAATGCGAAGAAACGGATGTTCCGTCAGCTTTCCAGTGAACTGATGACACTGGCGCGGTTACAGTTTATCATTTCTGTTGTGGTTTATCTGATCTGTGTTATTCTGCTACCAGGGGAGGGATTTTCCGGTATGACACTGAAAATTTATCCGTCACTTGCGGTTGGATATTTTATTCTGTTTCTGATGTATGCGGAAATTATCTTCCTGTATTATTTTGACGATCTGACAGGGGCAATCTGGACAGCGATCGTGTTTTGCCTGGTGACATGGATTGGCAGTCTGATTGCAACACATTTACCGGTGATCTGGTATGGCGCCGGGGTCATAGCAGGAGCATTTGCAGGATGGAGTGTGGCATATGCGAGACTGCGATGGGTAGAAAAAAACATGGACAGACATGTCTTTTGCCGTGGAAATCTGATTCCTCAGGGAAAGGGGAAACGGCCATCCGGTATGGTTTATGAAAGAAAAGCAGAGCAAGAGCAGAAGGAGGAAGCGTAAATGAGCACAGCAGCAATTGTAAAAGCTTGCGTTATTTTGATGGGAATTGGAATTATGATCGTTACCTTCGTGCTTCATGCGAAAAAGAAGCTGACCGTAAACCTGGCAGTTACCTGGGAACTGCTTGGAATTGCAGCAATCTTAAGCGGAGCGGTTCCGAGATTTTCCGGATGGAGCAGCCGGATCGGGCTTGGGAGCCTCGTTGTTCTTCTGATCACAGCGCTTCTGGTTCTGTGGGGCGTTTACCAGATGACAATTCAGATCTCTTCCCTGTTAATGAAAAACCAGGAACTGGCGATTCTGGTTTCTCTTTTGAACCAGGAGAATGAAAGAATTCTGAGAGAACTGGAAAAACTGACGGGCAAAAATGCAAGAGAGTTATAAGGGAATAGAAGAAGGAAGAACGAATGAAGAAAATTTTGTTTGTGATCAACACCCTTGGCCGGGCGGGAGCGGAAACAGCGCTGCTGGAACTTTTGCGCCGCCTGGATGCGGAGGAATATGAAATTTCACTTTACGTACTTTTGGGGCAGGGTGAAATGATTTCCCAGGTACCGCAGAGGGTACATGTGAAAAATAAGAAAATCTGTACCGCTTCTGTGCTGTCCGGTGCGGGGCGGAGAAAACTGATACAGACATCTTTTCTGGCGTTTTTCCGCCATGGTCGCACCATAAAGAAAATGCAATATGTGATACAAAATTTTTTCCGAATGAAAAAAACTGGAAACATTCAGCCGGACAAGCTGCTCTGGCGTGTAATTTCGGATGGAGCAGACCGATTTTCGGAAACCTTCGATCTGGCGGTTGCTTACCTGGAAGGCGGTTCTGCTTATTACGTTGCCGATCATGTGAATGCTAAGAAAAAAGCTGCCTTTGTCCATATTGCATACGGCAATTCCGGTTATACAAGGGAAATGGATCGGGACTGCTACGAAAAGATGGATCAGATCTTTACCGTTTCGCAGGAGACGCGCCGTCATTTTCTGGAATTTTATCCGGAATATGAGAAGAAAGTGCAGGTTTTTCACAATATTCTCGATACAGACCGGATTGCGCGTGAGGCGCAGCTGCCGGGCGGTTTTTCAGATTCCTATACAGGAATTCGAATCTTAACTGTCGGAAGACTGGCCTATCAGAAAGCATATGACATCGCAATTCCGGCCATGAAAAAGATCCGCGAAGATGGCTATGAGGCGCGATGGTATGTACTGGGAGAGGGATCCGAGAGAAATGCGCTCGAAAAGCAGATTGCAGAGCTTGGCCTGCAGGAAGATTTCCAGCTGCCGGGTGCAAAAGAGAATCTGTTTCCTTATTATGCACAGTGTGATCTCTACGTTCATGCAACACGGTTTGAAGGAAAAAGCATCGCCATCCAGGAAGCGCAGACACTTGGCTGTGCTGTGATTGCATCGGACTGTGCGGGAAACAGAGAGCAGATTGTGGACGGGGAAGATGGTCTTCTCTGTACGCTGACACCGGAAGGCATTGCCGAAAAAGTAGAAGAACTGCTGGATGATCCGAAGAAACGGGAACGGCTTGCAGCAGCGGCAAAACAGAAAATGAACGGTCAGACAGAGGAAATCTGGAAACTGCTGAATCTAATGAAATGAGGCGGACATACATATGAGACAAAAAGAGGTACTGCTGATTATTCCGGCATACAACGAGGAAAAAAATATAGAAAAGGTCATGAAACAGCTGGCGCAGCCGGAGATAGCAGATATTGTTGATGTGCTGGTCATGAACGATGCTTCTTCTGACAATACCAACTGGCTGGCGAAGGAATATGGCTGTGCGGTGGTTACTCATGTTTTTAATCTGGGATATGGCAGTGGGCTGCAGCTTGGATATAAATATGCAATCCGAAGGGGCTATTCTTATGTTATTCAGATGGATGCGGATGGGCAGCACGATGTGTGCAATATCCCGAAAATTTACCAGAGATTAAAGGAAAAAGATGATGATGGAAGAACGCCGGACATTGTGCTTGGATCCCGTTTCATGAAGGGGAGTACAGAGTTTGAAGTTTCCTTTGCAAAAAAATGGCATTTGTCCTGTTTCGAAAAATGCTGTATTTGGCAACTGGACGGAAAATTGCGGATCCGACAACCGGACTGCAGGGTTTAAGCCGGAAAGCTGTTTTATACTATTCCAAATATAATCATTTCGATGATAAATATCCGGATACTAATATGATTACTCAGATGCTGCTTCTTGATTTTAAAGTTGTGGAGATTCCAGCTGTTATGCATGCTCGGACTTCGGGGAAAAGCATGCATTCTGGTTTGAAGCCAATCTGGTATATGATGCGGATGTTTTACAGTGTCCTGGCTGTGATTTTCCGGTGTAAGGTATTGAAAATGGATGCAGGAGCAGGACGGATTGATGTGGAGAGAGAAGATAAAAAGTATCCTGAGCTGGCAGAAGGGAAGAGAAGCTAAAGGCAGGGCAGAAAAGAAAGAATTTCCAGAACTGCGGGGAAAACAGGATAAAAAAGAGCTTTTCCAGAAAGCGATACTTCAGGAAAGCAGGAAAGCGATACAGAATCCCGGGTGTGGCTGGTATCATTTATATACTTTCAACGCGGCGCAAACCGGGGAACCGCTCTACATCGCCTGTGAAGAGGAAGAACTTGTCCTTCTCAGAATTGATATCGGAGCATTCCGGGACAAGCCGATTTCAGAACCGTCTCTGGAATGGATTCGAAGGATTCTGGCATTTTTTCGGGAGAAAAGAAAAGGAATGATCCTGCGGTTTTCCTATGATCTTGAGGGAAAAGGACTGGAGAAAGAGCCGGGCAGTATCCGTCTGGTGGAAGAACATATGCAGCAGATCGGAGAAGTCATTCGGGAATATGCGGACGATATTTTTGCAGTACAGGGAATTCTGATCGGGAACTGGGGCGAAATGCACGGTTCCCGTTATCTGACCCCGGATGCCTTTCGAACCCTGACCGATACCATGATAAAAGCAGTGGACGGCGCCTGCCCGGTTGCAGTGCGGAAACCGGCGCAGTGGCGGGAACTGACTTTGGGATGGACGGAGCAGGAAAAGAAAAAACTGACTCTGTTTAACGATGGGATATTCGGATCGGAAACGGATCTTGGAACGTATGGCACACTGTCACCGGAAACACCGGGACAGAAAATCTGCAGCCGGGAAGAAGAACTGGAATGGCAGAAAAACGAAATGTGCGGAAAATTTTGCGGCGGAGAGGCCATATGGGGAAGTGGGGCAGAACCGGCTCCTTTCGTCTCGGCCCCAAAAGCAATGGCGGATCTCGAAAGAATGCATATTTCCTATCTGAACAGTACGTATGATTTACGACGGCTGGAACAATGGAAAGCAGAAACGGTCGAGGACGAAAGCGGCCTGGAGGCAATTGGAAAACGTCTCGGCTATCGGTTTGTTGTGGAAGGTGTGGAGTTTGTTTCGGAAAGGGAAGAACTTCAGATTACACTGGAAAACAAAGGATTTGCAGAACTGACCGAAGAGGCAGACTGTTATCTGGAGCTGGAAAGAAACGGAACGCTTCAGAAAAAAATACAGATTGCAACAGATGCGAGACTCTGGAAGAGCGGAGAAAAAACCACTCTTTGCCAGAAAATAAAACTGCCTGCGGAATTAGCAGAACCAGAAGAACAGAAACTGTATCTGGCGCTGTACCGCAGGCGGGATGGAAGAACTATTTCATTTGCCAATCAGGGAGAAAAACAGGGACGCCCCTTTTTGGGAATTTTCAAAATTGACCCGATTGTTTTAATATAATTTGCTGATTTCGAGCGTACCAATCGAAAATCCATGCGTATCATGAGAAAATGTGTTTGCGGGCAAAATTTCCCTTTGCAGAACAGGATCCGTCATCTGGAAATATACCGTATAACTGCCTTTGGTGAGTCTCGCAAGCGGGAGAGAAATAGAGAGCTCTGCAGTAGTCCCCGGTATCCAGAATCTGGAATCCGAAGAGATGGGAAATGAGAAAACCTCACCATCGGAAGAAACCAGGGTGAGCTGTAAATCCAGTTTTCGATAGCAGACAGAAAAACCAACATTTTCCAGCCGTATCTGAAAATCAGACGAATCCAAAGCAGTGTCCTGGATGACATAGCGGTATCCCAGATGACGCTCGATATAATCATAGCCGGACAATCCGTTAAAAACGGAAGCTTTGTCTTTGTAAGCAGCTGCTTTCCATTTATCCAGAACCGCGGGATCGTGTTCCGAATTCAGATAGGAGACATGCATGCGCGATAAATCCTGAATGGCATGTGCGAGATCATTCAATGGGTTATCCAGAGTGACCTCGCCGCCGTTTGGGACGAAATTGCAGAGTTCATTCTGGAAGGAAAGCTCATCCTCACGAACCCAGGCGGAACGGTAAGTGTCTGCGGAGGCAGCGGTATCACCATAAGTGCCGGTATCGTTGGCCGTTCCGAGCATACCATCGTTAAACAGTCCAAGCCGGGAGGAAAGCGAACCATCAAAAGCTGTTTCCTTTGTCGGCCGTTCGGAGGAATCCAGAATTTTCCGCCTCTGTACCGGTGTGCGGACAGACAGAAAAACCGAAGGATCCGTTACCTCTGCCAGATGGTGCATCAGGGTAGTACAGTCCTCATCGGACATGTAGTGAGAATTGTTCATTTCCCCGCAGTTTCCGACAAAAATGCCCTGCATCAGAAAAACACAGTCCGTGTAGCGATTTACAACTTCAGCTGTCTGGTCCATGTGACGCAGAATTTGCTCCAGACTTTGCGGCTCTGTTTCCATTGCTTTTCCATCCCAGTCGTAGAGAAAACGTAAGATCACCTGACTGCCATGTCTCTGCCAGGCAGAGAGAATGGTATCAAGCTGGGAAAGAGCTGAATCGGAGAGATCTTCGTTTGAAAAATTCTGCAGATTCACTTCCAGCATGACAATTCCCTGCCTGTTTTTGGCGTCGGAATCAGAGGCGGCAGGAAGATTCGAGAGCGAATCGCTTCCAAGAACATAGCCATACATGTGATAAAATCCAATGTATGGATTGGATAACTCGTCTGCGGATTCTGTGCATGGTTCCGGCATGTAATTCGCACGATAAAAAGAACGGATACCAAGAAATGCGAACAGTGCAAGGAATACCAGAAGCAGAAGAAAAAACAGAAGATAAGAAAATGATTTTTTTCTATTTGTTTTCATAAAGGAAAGCCTTTCCAAAAGGGATACTGCCATTCACAGGTATCTGGAAACGGCAGCAACGATAGCAGGTATTAGATATATGATACCATTTTAATGTTACAAAATCCATGAAAACAGTGGAAAATAAGAGTGATGTAAAATTACGGAACTGTTTACCCGCGTAGCATGTTATAAAAACGAGAAGAAGGAGGAACTTATGCGCATTAAAAATTTATTCCGAAACAGTTTTTTCAGTATGCTTTCACAGTTTGCGCTTCTGATCCTCGGCTTTTTCAGCCAGCGTGCCATGAACCTGTACATGGGCGCGGAGCTGGTTGGAATGAATGGTGTTATTTCCAATGTCATCAATATCCTTTCCGTGACGGAGCTTGGCATATCCACGGCAATCGTTTACCATTTGTATGGCGCGCTTGCAAGAAAGGATGAGGCAGAGATTGCATCGCTGATGAATCTTTACCGAAAGGCATATCACGTCTTTGCTGTTCTTGTATTTGCGGCGGGAATGGCGGTTCTGCCGTTCATCCACCTTTTTATGAAAAATAACAGTTATTCGTTATCCTATATCCGCGTTCTGTATGCGATGTGGCTGGTTCGAACCGTTCTTTCTTATCTTTTAACGTACCGGAAGTCGTTGCTGATTGCGGATCAGAAAGAATACATTGCAAGCATCACCGGACTGATTTTAAATGTGGTCAGCTATCTGGCGATTATTCTGCTGGTTACATGGGAACAGAATTATCTGCTGGCGCTTGGTATTGGAACCGTAACGGAAGTCGTGCTGAATATCTGGATCAGCTGGTATGTGGAGCAGAAATATCCGTTTTTGCGCCAGCGGAGAAAAGAAAAGAGCACATCGTCTCTGACGAAAAGAATTGTAAGAGATCTGAAAAGCCTGTTTATTTCCAGAATTTCAGAAAAAATGCTGTATTGCACGGACAACCTGATTATTTCCGGTTTTATCGGGGTCGGTACGGTAGGACGATATGCAAATTACTGTATGATTACGCAGGCGATCAGCAATATTCTCACGATCCTTGCGAATACGATCCAGCCGACGGTCGGAGATTATTTTACAGAAAAAAATCGTCAGAGAAATTATGAGATTCTGCGGCAATTGACCTTTGGCTTTTTCTGCATTGCGTCGGTTGTATCGGTTGGCCTGTTTTCTCTGATTACACCATTTGTCCGTGATATCTGGCTTGGTCCTTCCTACGAACTTGGCTGGGGAATTACTGTTTTTTGTATTGTAGTATTGCTGGTTCGAATTATGGGATTGCCGCTCAGCCTTGTGATGGGCGTGACGGGACTGTTTGAAAAAGAGAAAAATGTCGGAGCATCCTCCGCACTTCTTAATCTGATCGTGTCACTGGCACTTGTAAAACCGTATGGGATGGCAGGCGTTCTGCTTGGAACCTTACTGTCTTATCTGCTGCAGATCTTGTATCGGTATATCATTTATTTCCGGGATTTCCTCGAGATGCCGGGAGAGGCGCTGCGGTATGCGCAGGATATCGGAGAGTATCTGGCAGTCATAGCGGGCGAAGTTCTGCTGATGCAGAAAATCGTACCACTGATATACGGAGCAGGCGGTATGCTTCTGTTCTGCGTCTGCTTTCTCCTGTGTATTGCGATTCCGCTGCTGCTGGATCTGGTGATCTTTGGAAGAGGCTGGAGACTTCAGAGCATTGTAACCATGGTGAAGGGAATGCGAAAAGCCTGATGCAATAGAAATTTCTCTGTGCATTTTGAAAAAAATTCGGAGAGGACAATGAAAAAATCAGTGCTTCTGAAAAAACCTGCGGAAAAAAGCCGTTACCGACCAGAAAAACGGGCGGACAGGGCGTAAAAAGAGCCAGATGGAAGAAAGCATCCGATAAATTGGATACGAAACAGAAAACGATTTTCCATTGCGTACGACACCAGTCAGTTTTCCATGAATCTGCTCCGGGGAAAGAGGTCCTTCCACTTCGGTCTGATTGTCCCCGACCAGATAGAAGCCATCCCTGGTAATTCGGCAGATGCGGTGCAGAACAAGGATTCCCTGCACACGGCGATACAGAATTACATCGCCGCGATGAAGTTCGGAAGGAACACAGTGTTCAATGACAGCTTCGTCCCGGCCCGGAAGAAAAAGAGGATACATACTGTAGCCCTGCGGTTTCAGTTTGACGGCAGAACCGTTTTTTAAAAGTTGTTCAATATCGTAAGTGTACATAAAAAACTCCATTTGGCGGATACGCCGAACCGACGAAATGCGTGGCATTTTGACGAGTGGCTCTGAATAGTTACCTGAATTTTATTATAACAGCTTACCCTGAAAATAAAAAGGATGATGAGCAGAAAAAGCATAACTTTACATACAAAACGAAAGACAGCAAATATAAGAAAACAAACACAGGAAGGGAAATCAGATTATGAGAATCAGAAGGCAGGAAGGATATTTACTGCAGAAAATCGGGAACACACATTATCTTCTGCCTTATGGGCAGAAAATAGCAGACCAGCAGCGAGGAATGGAGCTGAATGAGACCGCACGGATTCTCTGGGAAGCGCTGGAAACACCAAAAACAATGGAAGAACTTCAGCAGAAAATGATTCGCTGTTATGAAGTGCCGGAAGAAGAGCAGGAGGAACTGAAAAAAGATATTCAGGCTTTTGTGAAGGAGCTTCTTGCCTTTGGTGCGGTACGACGGGAACTTGGTTCTCCGGATGGAACTTGCGCCGGAGAATTGAAGATCGCAGGAATTTCCATTGCTGTTTATGGAAAAGAGGGCTGCATTCCAAAACAGTTTGCTTCTTTTGAGAAGAAAAGAGGAAAGGAAGAAGCAACAGAGAAAACAGAAGGAGAGGCAGCGAAAAAAACAGGAGAAAAAGAAGTGGAAGAAACGGTGATAAAAACAGAAAATAGGCAGGATGCGGCGGATCTCACGTTAGAATTGATCGAGCATGTACCGGAAAGCCACCAGAATGGAAACATTCTGATCCGGAATAAAGATCTGACAGTCTGCGCGTGGGAAGAAGGCTATGTCCTCTGGTTCCCGGCTCTTAAAAATATCTATGAAATCTGGATGGAAGCGGATGGAAGCTTCGCCTGTATTTATTACCGTCTGCCTATGACAGAAGAAGAGCAGGATTCCCTCTTTCTGGCGATCCGGCCGGTATTTCTGTTCCTGGCACAGAAAAAAGGCATGTTTGTGCTGCATTCCGCATCTCTTCTTTATCTGGAAAAAGCATGGCTGTTTTCCGGTCCGTCGGGAATGGGAAAATCGACTCATACGGCACTTTGGAAAAAACTGTTTGACACGCCGTTTCTGAACGGAGATCTGAACCTCATAGGAAAAGAGGGCGATCAGTTTGTAGTATACGGAATCCCGTGGTGCGGCACATCAGAAATTTTCACAGTCGAAAAGAAAGAGCTGGGAGGGATTGTGCTGCTGGAAAAAGCGCCGGAGGATAAAATCGTTTCCCTGACGAAAGAGCAGAAAACACTCCGTGTGATGCAGCGGATGATCTCGCCGCCCTGGACGGCAGGCTGATGAAAAAGAATCTTGCTTTTGCGGAAGAAATTGCAAATGAAAAGCCGGTTTACTTCCTGCGCTGTACGAAAAATGATACAGCGGCAGAAGTGATGCATCACAGAATCACGGAGGATGAACTTGCGCAGGAGGCTTTAAAATGAGCAACTTGTGGACAAAAATAAAAAAATGCCTCCAGGCGGAAATGCTTCAGAAGATGTGGAAAGAATTTCTGTGGATTGCACAGTATGCCAGACGATACTGGAAAGCCATGATTTTCTATACCGCACTTGGTGTTTTCGGAACCGGTGTTTCTCTTGCGTCCAGTGTGATATCGAAAGATCTGGTTGATATTATCACCGGGCACCAGACAGGAAAACTTTTGCAGACCTTCGCACTGATGATCGGCTTTTCTTTTGGAAATACCCTGATTTCGCAGGCATCTGCGTATGCATCTACGATGATTAACCTGAAGGTAGACCGCGAAATCCAGAATGATATTTTTGCCAAGATTCTGGTCACGGACTGGGAATCGCTGACAGCGTATCATACCGGAGATCTGGTAACACGGTGGAGTTCTGATGCTTCAAATATTTCCAGTGGTATCCTGAACTGGCTGCCGAATCTTGTGATCTATACTGTGAAATTTATCAGTGCATTGGCGATTGTGGTACATTATGATCCCACCTTTGCCATTTTTGCATTGCTTGGCATCCCGTTCAGTGCGCTTCTGTCCCGCCCGCTGCTGCGCCGGATGACGAACAATAACCAGCGGAGCGCACAGATGAGTGCGAAACTTTACGGATTTAATCAGGAAGCATTTTCCAATATTCAGACAATCAAGGCATTCGATATGATCCGCTTTTATGTCGATCGCCTGAAAAATCTGCAGCAGGAATACATCAAAATGCGCCTGGATTTCCAGAAAATGTCGATTGCAACCTCGCTTCTGATGACGTTAATCAGCTATCTTGTATCTTACAGCTGCTACGGATGGGGAATTTACCGTGTCTGGAGCGGGGCAATTTCTTACGGAACCATGACCATGTTTCTGTCTCTGTCCGGTACACTGACGGGTTCCGTCAATTCGCTGGTCAGCCTTGTGCCATCGGCGATTTCTCTTGGCATCTCAGCCGGCCGTCTGATGGATATTGTGGAGATGCCGCAGGAGGACTACAGTGCGGATCGGGAAGTGGAGCAGTTTGCAGAAAAATACCGGGCAAGCGGCATCGGGCTTGCTATGGAGGACTTGAGCTATACCTACCATACGGGAACAGAAGTGTTTTCGAAAGCATCACTGGAAGCGTGGCCGCATGAAATTATTGCACTCGTCGGCCCGTCCGGCGAGGGAAAGACAACGATGCTGCGGCTGATCTTATCCTTGCTGCGTGCCCAGGGGGGAGAAGCATGGATTGGTGCAGGGGAAGACAGAGAACAACGGATTGCACTGTCGCCGTCCACAAGGAAATTGTTTTCTTATGTGCCACAGGGGAATACGATGTTTTCAGGAACAATTGCAGAAAATATGCGAAATGTGAAACCGGAAGCCACAGATGAAGAGATCGTGGAGGCGTTGAAACTGGCATGTGCATGGGAATTTGTGGAGAAACTGCCGGATGGTATTGAAAGTATGGTGAAAGAACGCGGCGGCGGATTCTCAGAAGGACAGGCACAGCGGCTTTCGATTGCGCGTGCACTGCTTCGAAAATCTCCGATTTTGCTGCTGGATGAAGCAACTTCGGCGCTCGATGTGGCGACGGAACGGAAAGTGCTGAAAAATATTATGACAGATACGTATCCGCGAACCTGCATTGTAACGACACACCGGCCGACGGTGCTTGGAATCTGTACGAGAGTATATGCGATTCGAGGGAAAAAGTGTGAAGTGCTGGGAGAGGAAGAGATTTTGGAGATGGAGAAGGATTTCTAAAAATAAAAAAGCAATGGGGCATATTGCAGAACCCCATTGCTTTTTTATAATCTGACGAAAATTAATGTTTCAGTTTGAACAACTTATACGGTATATCCAGTGTCAGTTATAGAAACTAAAGTAGCTTTCAAAGAAGACGCATCTCCAGTAACAGGCTGTACGACAACATTGAACATACCCTGATCTGCACCACTGTTATTCATGGAAGAATTTCTGACAAAAGTTAAAGTATCAGTTCCGTTGCCGGACTGTAAAAAGTTCTGTGCGCTTCCGTCAACAACATTAACAGGTGCGTTCAATTTTACAACAACAGTCTGGGCAGTATTGGAATGTTCTTTGGTTTCGTGGGTGTAATAAACAGCAAAACGATATTTATTACCCATACCACCCTCATAGCTTTCATCGGCGATTTTACCAACGAGACATCCACTTGCCGCATAAACACCTTCTGCCATACCAGAATCAATTGTAACGATTGGTTTTGTGTAATTTTTAGTCATATATATTCACGTCCTTTTCTTGCAAAATCATCCTTGGTTACAATTCTTATTATAGGAGGAAAATCCCGCAAATGTCAATAGATTTGGGGTAAAAATGTTACTATTTCGATTAAAAAATAAGAACGTTCCGATAACGTAATGCCAAAATAGATGCAGATAAATTTCCGCCTCTGAATATGGAACAAAATTTACTTTTCAAACTGTGATTTCTGCGGAAAAAGTTTGGAAAAGGCATCGTTCAGTTCCCGTTTTACATGTTCATATGGGATTTCAAAATTGCTGTCATTGATACAGATACATTTTGCAGTCTGCTTTGCAATTGCCTTTACCAGTTCCGGGTTCTCCGGTTTTAAATTGAAGTATTTACAGAGCTTGTGCGTGTTTCTTGGAACGAAATCACCACTCAGTTTCTGATATTCCCGCAGAACATATTGGCTCACATCATCTTTATGACGAAATGGGTGGCTGCAGACACCGTCTAACAATTCTTCTTCCTTTTCCCAGAAGAAACGATAAGTCTCCTTTTTCAAAGGAGACGGGCCATGAACGGTGTAAAAACCGGTAAATCGTGGAAATGCCATTTCCAGAAGATTATACCCAAAGTACATGGGAGGATATCCGATGTGAAAATAGGCGCCCGGCTGCTTTTTCATGTTTTCCCGTTTGTCAAAGTACTTGGCAAGCAGCATAGTATTGTTCAGATAGATATATGGCATAATGGTATCTTCTACGTTTGCAACATCGGGCTGCAGGGCAAGCATATCAACGGGTTTTCCGTTTTCAAAAAAATCGGTTGGCTTTATTGGATGCAGCAAAAACATATCATCATTAAAATAAACAAAGTGTTCCGACAGATTTTTTATCCGGTGGAAATTCCACTCAATGGAATGCGAGTTAAAGGTGGGGAGATATTTTTCGGGAATAAAATCTTTGTGTGAAACAATCTGCAATTTTGGACATTCTGTATTGAGCCACGCCGGCAGATGACCGCATGTTACAAAATATACGTTATTTACCCATGGAGCAAAGTTTTCTATCGAACGAAATAGATACTTTAGAATTTCCCAGTCGCGATAGCGTTCAATACGGTCGTCGATATCAACAGAAACTCCTTGCTTTTTTTTGGCGTTCTGTTTTTGGCGAAACCATAAGGGGTCTGATCCGTCCACCCATGTGATGACAAAATCAATGATCTGTTTTTTCATTTGTAACGATCCTTTCGTATATTGTACCAAAAAAAACAGTATACTTTCGATAACGAAACAGTACAAAAAATCAGTTTACATTGTCAAAGTTGTTCAATTTTCTTTGTAGAAGTTGATATATTTTTTTCTTTACTTTAATAGTGAGAACGATTTATTTAGTGTTTAAGGAATTTTTTGATATAATGTATAAATGTTGTTGGTATACAATTCAGTATAATCTTTTTCCAGATATGTTTGTACAATTTGGTTTTGAATCTGCACATTGCGCCCTGTTACTATGTACATAGGCTCTCTGTGCTCGAATAAATTTTGAATATGCTGAAAAATTTCATTTGAAAGCATCGAAAAATGGTCTGCTGTAATACAGTATTTGTCATAAGGTTCAAGTCCAGACAGCAGCCATTGGGAACTTGTCTCATAATTATATACACTGGACCGCTCATTTTCTGGTATTTTATTTAAGATAGCATCTGGTAATAATGGATATATCCATTTCCAAGATTCATGATTAACAACATGACAAAAGCATCCAGACAGATAAAACGTATTTTTTTATGATCTGTTCGCCAAAGCCATATATTGATGCAACTGCTAAGTAGGAATACTGCCAGTAATGTCCAACGTGCAGAATATATCCGAAAAATGTTTTCAGGAAAAATAGGAATGGGTGTGCAAATGTTTGACCCTTTTATAACTTTAGCACAACATATACTGTGGTGTAAAGAGTGGATGAGAAATAGCTTGTTTTATAGAATAATGGAGGAATCAATACGCTGAGACATTTGTAAATGAAAACAAAAAGAAAGCAAAGTTCAGTTGACGTTTCTTTAAAAATCCGCTATATTTTGGGTACAAAGAATAGGAGAAGAGGAAAGAAAAAAGATGTTTTATCCACTGGTAAGTGTGATTATTCCGGTCTATCAGGCGGAAAAATTTCTGACGGAGTGTGTTGAGAGCGTACGAAAACAGGACTATTCAGAGTTGGAGATTGTTTTGGTGAATGACGGTTCAACAGATCGTTCCAATCAAATGTGTGAGGAACTTGCTGCAGCAGATCCAAGAATCCGTGTGATTCATCAGAATAATAAAGGCAGTGGAGCAGCCAGAAATGCAGGGATAAAAGAAGCAACAGGAAAATATCTTCTCTTCCTGGATGCAGACGACAAGCTGGACGATTCATCTGCCATACGTTCCCTTGCCGCACGGGCAGAAAGAGAGCAGGCAGATATTGTGATCGGAACATATCGCAGATGGAGGGCGAATGGCGAAAAAGTGAAATGCTGCAGTAATCTGGAAAAAGAAAACCCGGACAGCGCAGAGTTCCGGTTTCATGGATTTTTTCAAAAAGGAACGCTTTCTTACGACTGGGGAAAACTCTACCGCAAATCTTTTCTGGAGTCTCACGATTTGTGGATTCCCCCATACAGTTACGCCGAAGACAAGGCACATAATTTTAGATGCTGTGCATGCCATCCGAAATATGCTTTTGTCCCACAGAGCATCGTTCTTTACCGTGAAAATCTCCAGTCCCTGACATATCAACCGAAAAAGAATCTGATGAGAAACTGGATTTTGATTGCATCTGATTTTGAACAGTTTCTGAAAGAAAAGCATCTTTCCAGAGAATATGGAGATCTGATTTTCTTTCATCTGCTCATTGGTGCAATGTATCTTGCCAAAGAAGAAATGACATATCAAGGGAAAAAAATTCGTGTCGCGGCGAAGATATTAAAGCAATACAGCAGAAACCCGTTTGTAGAACAAAAACTGACACTAAAAGAGTGCATTCGTTATACAAGGCAGATTAAATCGCTGTTTTGGAAATTATTAGCATTTACCTTGGTACTTTTTATACAGATGCATATGTATTTTGTTGTGGCAGCTGTTTTTGTATGGATGTCAAGCCTTGGAATTGATAGTTTATAAATAAAAAATCAGTCTTTATATTTCCTTTCTTTATTTCCTTCTTGAAAGAGCTGTTTTCCAGTTTTTCATTTTTATAGCCATTCCTTTCACTTCACACAGGTGCAAAACGTTATGAAAATGTAATCTGCTTTTTCGAACGCTTTAAACATTACAAATTTCTTCGTTTCTATAACTGCATCACAACAGATAGGAGTGTGTAAAGAATGGTTGTAGCCGTTTTAAAATGAAAAGATGTGATGGAAGAATAAGAAGATCGGGTTTTCTGCGCTGTCTCTGTGCGACCAGTTCTTAAAATCCTGTCTTTTTTCTGAATATTCCACCTCTCCGCTTGCTATTTTCATTCTCATATAGTATCATGAATCCAACAGCCAAGAAATCGGAAAGGAGAGAGGAGCATGGAATATGCAGTGTACTGGCTGATTGCGCTTGTGGTTTTGCTGGTGATTGAGGCGGCAACGTTAGGTCTGGCAACCATCTGGTTTGCGGGCGGCGCCCTGATTGCTCTGATCGCAGCTATGTGCGGAGCCGGATTTGTAATTCAGATGGTCTGCTTTCTTGTTGTATCGCTGATACTTCTGATTTTTACACGTCCTGTAGCCGTCCGTTTCCTGAATAAGGATACCTTAAAAACAAATGTAGACCGCGTGATTGGAATGGAAGGGATCGTCGCAGAAGAGATTTCCAACCTGGCAGGCACCGGAAAGGTATCGCTGGGCGGAAACACCTGGACTGCGAGAACGGAAAGCGAAGGAGGCATTATCCCGAAAGAGACCGTGGTGGAAGTGCTCCGTGTGGAAGGCGTCAAGCTGATTGTAAAGGTCAAAGAAAAAGAAGGAGGAAATGAAACATGAGTGGTGGAGGAATTGCAGGAATTTTAATGATTTTTCTTCTTGTGATTGTACTGTTTATTGCAGCATCGTGTGTGAAGATCGTGCCGCAGGCCAGTGCTTACGTTGTTGAGAGTCTTGGAAAATACAAAGGCACCTGGGCAACCGGTCTTCATTTTAAGGTTCCGTTTATCGAGCGCGTGGCAATCCGCGTGAACTTAAAAGAGCAGGTGGTGGATTTCCCGCCGCAGCCGGTCATTACAAAAGATAACGTTACGATGCAGATTGATACGGTCGTATTTTTCCAGATTACCGATCCGAAGCTGTTCGCATACGGTGTTGTAAATCCGCTGATGGCCATTGAAAACCTGACCGCAACGACACTTCGAAACATCATCGGAGATCTGGAGCTGGACGAAACACTGACATCCCGTGAGATTATCAACACGAAGATGCAGGCAGCTCTCGATATCGCAACCGACCCGTGGGGCATTAAAGTCAACCGTGTTGAGCTGAAAAACATCATGCCTCCGGCAGCCATTCAGGAAGCCATGGAGAAACAGATGAAAGCAGAGCGTGAACGCCGTGAAGCAATCCTGATTGCAGAAGGTGAGAAAAAATCGACCATCCTGGTTGCCGAAGGTAAAAAACAGTCTGCGATCCTGGATGCAGAGGCAGAGAAGCAGGCAGCGATTCTTCGTGCTGAGGCAGAAAAAGAGAAACGAATCCGCGAGGCAGAAGGCCAGGCGGAGGCGATCCTCAAAGTACAGCAGGCAAATGCCGATGGTATCCGTGCCATCAAAGAGGCAGGTGCTGACGATGCGGTTCTTACCTTAAAGAGTCTCGAGGCACTTGGTGTTCTGGCGAATGGAAAAGCAACGAAGATTGTTGTTCCGTCCGATCTGCAGGGACTGGCAAGTCTGGCTACCACATTCAAGGGAATCGTGGAAGAGCAGAAAGGCCCGGCAGGGAAAGAAGGACAGAAATAAAAAAGCAGGATTCTCCCGTGAAACGCATCATGCCGGACACGGGAGAATTTTTTATTGCTCTGCATCCGGAGGGAGCTGCCACTGGCAGATTCTGTAGTTGCCGGTAAGAATAACAGAATAAAAATGTATAAAAATACATATATTATGAATAATACAAGTAAAATACGTAAAAATATACATTTCACCCCTTGACAGATGCGCCGGCCTGTTTCATAATAGAAACCATCTTAAGCGATAAAAATACATTACATACCGATATATTTAAGGAGGAACACACCATGGATTTAAAAGGACGCGATTTTCTGACATTAAAGGATTTCACCCCGGAAGAGATTTCCTATCTGCTGGATCTGTCCGCAGAGCTGAAGGATAAGAAAAAGAAAGGCATTCCGGTGGACACCCTGCGCGGTAAAAACGTTGCGCTGATCTTCGAGAAAACCAGCACCAGAACCCGCTGTTCCTTCGAAGTAGCCGCACATGATCTCGGCATGGGAACCACCTATCTTGACCCGACCGGTTCCCAGATCGGTAAAAAAGAGAGCATCAAAGATACGGCCCGCGTTCTTGCAGGAATGTATGAGGGAATTGAGTACCGTGGATTCGGCCAGGAGATCGTAGAGGAGCTGGCAAAATATTCCAAAGTCCCGGTATGGAACGGACTGACCAACGAGTACCACCCGACCCAGATGCTCGCCGATATGCTGACAATCCAGGAAGAGTTCGGCCACTTAAAAGGCATCAAACTCGTTTACATGGGCGACGCCCGCTACAACATGGGAAATTCCCTGATGATTGCATCTGCAAAAATGGGTATGGATTTTGTAGCCTGCGCACCGAAGAAATACTTCCCGAACGCGGAACTCGTTGCACAGTGTGAAGAGTATGCAAAGGAGAGCGGCGCAACCATCACCCTCACCGAGGATGTAAAAGAGGGAACGAAAGACGCCGATGTTATCTATACGGATGTCTGGGTATCCATGGGTGAGCCGGACAGCGTATGGGAGGAGAGAATCCACGATCTGACTCCGTACCGCGTGACAAAAGAAGCAATGGCAAATGCCAAGGATACCGCGGTATTCCTGCACTGCCTGCCGTCGTTCCACGATCTGAAAACAAAGATTGGAAAAGAGATCCACGACCGTTACGGACTGGATGAGATGGAAGTTACCGATGAGGTATTTGAGTCCGCACAGTCGAGAGTCTTCGAGGAAGCAGAGAACCGCATGCACACGATCAAAGCTGTGATGGCAGCAACGCTTGGTGCATAAACTTTCTGGTGGAAAAACCGGAACAGACTGTGTATAATAGAAGAATGGCAAGACACGTACAGCAGCGCTGCGGAGCACGTCTTTCGCAGCGCTGCTGTTGGTTTATGTGAGGAGTGTGAAGATATCATATGCTGGAAAATAAAAGAGCTGAGACACTGCGCCTTCTGCGAGAATCAGGAGAAAATGTTTCGGGTCAGGATTTGTGTGAACATTTTGGAATTTCCCGTACTGCAGTGTGGAAGATCATGAATCAGTTAAAAGAGGAAGGATACGAGATCGAGGCGGTACAGAATAAAGGTTACCGTCTGCTGAACGAGCCGGATCTGATGACGAAGGACGAGCTGGAAAGCCGCACGCATACGAAATATGTTGGACAGACGGTCTATTACAGCCATGAAGTAGATTCGACAAATACGTGGGCGAAGCGCCTGGCGGAAGAAGGAGCGCCGAACGGTACACTGACAACGGCCGAGACGCAGACCGCTGGAAAAGGCCGCCGCGGAAGAGTCTGGAAATCGCCGGAGGGAACTTCCGTTTCGATGTCCCTCCTGCTGTACCCGGATCTCGAGCCGGCCAAAGCGCCGATGCTGACGATTGTGATGGGACTTGCTGTTGTGCAGGGGGTACAGAGAGCGCTCGGCGTCGACACGAGAATTAAGTGGCCGAACGATGCGGTGCTGAACGGGAAAAAGCTCTGCGGAATCTTAACCGAGATGAGTGCACAGATCGATTACATCAATTATGTCGTCATTGGAACGGGAATCAATGTGAACCAGACGGAGTTTCCGGAAGAAATTGCTGAGATCGCGACGTCACTGGCGATCGAAATGGGGCATCCGGTCAATCGGGCGAAAATAGTCGCAGCGGTGCTGGAGGCGTTCGAGGAGAATTACGAAAAATTCCTGGAGGCGGGAGATCTCTCGGCGCTGCAGGAAGCCTATGAGGCTGTACTTGCAAATAAGGATCAGCCGGTGCGTGTGCTGGATCCGAAAGAGCCGTTCGAGGGTGTGGCGCTCGGCATCACGTCGACGGGTGAGCTGCGTGTGAGAAAAGAGGATGGAACGATCGCGGAAGTGCATTCCGGCGAGGTTTCAGTGCGCGGCCTGTACAGTTATGTATAAAAAACTTGGATCAGGAAAGGAAAATATATGTATTCAGATGATGAAAAAGTAGTGCTCTGCGGAGCGAGTGCGTATGAGCAGAAATATTATTTTAACCAGGATTTTGCATCCCTGCCGCAGTCCGTGCAGGATGAGCTTCATATCATGTGCGTTATGTTCACCGTGGAAATCGGCGGCATTTTCACCATGTGGTTTGACAGTGACGGCAGTCTGCAGTTCGAAACAGAGGCTGTAGATGCGGATGCGATGTACGATGAGATCGGCGGTGCGCTGCGGATCAAGCAGTATCAGGAGGAGAAAAAGGATCTGCTGGAATCTCTGGAGCTGTATTACCGCGTTTTCTTCCTCGGCGAGGAAGTGCCGGAGGAAGCGTTCGCAGAAGAAGACGGAGAGAAGCCGGATGGAAAGTAAGAAACGTACGCTCCAGACGATGTCTCCGCTGAAAATCGGAAATGTGGAAATGCAAAATCCGCTCGTGCTCGCACCGATGGCAGGTGTGACGGATCTGCCGTTCCGCGTTCTCTGCAAGGAGCAGGGAGCAGGCCTGATCTGTATGGAGATGGTCAGCGCGAAGGCGATTCTGTATAAGAACAAAAATACCGAGGATCTGATGACGATTCATCCGGGTGAACATCCTGTATCGCTCCAGCTTTTTGGCAGTGATCCGGAAATTCTGGCGCAGATTGCCGCACAGATCGAGGAGCGGCCGTTTGACATTCTGGATTTTAACATGGGCTGCCCGGTGCCGAAGGTCGTCAACAACGGCGAGGGCTCCGCGCTGATGAAGGATCCTGCGCTGGTGCGGAAGATTGTGACCGGTATGGTAAAGGCAGTGAAAAAGCCGGTGACAGTTAAAATTCGAAAGGGATTTAACGAAGAGTCGGCGAATGCTGTGGAGATTGCAAAGATTCTCGAGGACTGCGGTGTGGCTGCGATTGCGGTGCATGGAAGAACGCGGGCACAGTTCTATTCCGGAAAAGCAGACTGGGATATCATCCGTCAGGTAAAAGAAGCGGTTTCGATTCCGGTCATCGGAAATGGCGATGTGGTTGATGCGGCGAGCGCCGAAGCGCTGGTTGAACAGACGGGCTGCGATGGCATTATGATTGGCCGCGGCGCGGAAGGAAATCCGTGGATTTTTAAACAGATTCTTCATTACAGGGAAACCGGAGAAACACTTGCAAAGCCGACGCAGCATGAGGTAAAAGAGATGATGCTTCGCCATGCGCGCATGCAGGTGGAATACAAAGGCGGCGCGATCGGCATCCGCGAGATGCGGAAGCACGTTGCGTGGTACACGGCGGGATTCCCGCACTCGGCGAAACTGCGCGCAGCGATCAACCAGGTGGAGAGCCTGCAGGAGCTGGAACAGATGCTGAATGAGTGGGAACGCGGCTGACAAGTAAGTAAAATAAGTCAAAAAAGTACCTATGATATGCCAATATTGATATATCACGGGTACTTTTTCTATGCTATACTGACATTTAGAGGTATTGGGAATAAAAAAACAAAAGAGGGAGTGTAGTGTATGACTATCAAAGAACTTTTCGCACCGTCCGACATGACGGTGGGAAAGCCGTGGGAAAAGATTGTAGCTTTTACAATCCCTATGCTGATCGGCAACATTGCCCAGCAGCTCTACAACACGGTTGACAGTATTGTAATCGGAAAATATGTCGGGGACAACGCGCTTGCGGCAGTTGGAAGCGCCAGCCCGATCTTAAACCTGCTTCTGGTTCTGTTCGTCGGAATTTCCGTCGGCGCCGGCGTCATGGTGTCGCAGTATTTTGGGGCAAAACAAAGAAAAGAGCTTTCGATGACGATCGGAAACTGCGTCACGCTGACAGCAATTTCTTCCATCATTATTATGATTCTGGGAGCCGTCCTCTCAAGACCGCTGCTGGAAATGCTGAAAACACCGGATTCTATCATCGACTGGTGTACCTCGTATCTGGTGATCCTGATGGTGGGCTGTGCCGGCAGTGCGTACTATAACATTCTATGTGGTATCCTTCGCGGACTCGGCGATTCGATTTCGGCGCTGATTTATCTGCTGGTGGCAACGGTCATCAACATTGTATTGGATATTGTATTCGTTTCCCAGTTCCACATGGGTGTTGCCGGAGTTGCATACGCGACCGTGATTGCGCAGGCAATTTCTGCAGTACTCTGCATGTGGCGTCTGATGCGTATGACCGACATTTTTGATTTCAGGCCCAAATACCTGAAAATGAAAAAACAGTATTCGATGGAAATTATCCGCCTTGGTCTGCCGTCCGGTATTACCCAGGCGATCTTCTCCATGGCGATGGTTATCGTACAGTCGCTGACCAACAGCTTCGGTGAAATGGTTATCGCCGCGAATGTTATCATCATGCGTGTCGATGGCTTTGCAATGATGCCGAACTTTTCGTTTGGTACCGCGATGACAACGTATGCTGGTCAGAATGTCGGTGCACGCCGTATGGACCGCGTAGAGCAGGGCGCAAAACAGGGAACACTGATTGCAGTCGGAACCTCAACGACCATTACCCTTTTAATTGTTATTTTCGGCCATCATCTGATGGGAATCTTTACGAATACCACAGAGCTCGTAACATTAAGTGCCAATATGATGAAGATCCTTGCGGTCGGCTATATTGCCATGGCAATAACACAGTCGCTTTCCGGCGTCATGCGTGGAGCAGGCGATACGATGACCCCGATGTGGATTTCGATGGTTGTTACCGTTGTAATCCGTGTGCCGCTGGCATACGGTCTGGCCTTTCTGACCAGAACGCCGGAGCTGCCAAACGGACGATATCAGGTACTCTGGATTTCCATGCTGGTAAGCTGGTGCATGGGTGCGCTTCTGACGCTGATTTTCTATAAAAAAGGAAATTGGAAAAAGAAAGCACTGACAGGAAGCTCATCCGAAAAATAAAGGAAAAATAAGAGAAAGATGCAGGAAGGATTTGTGAAAAAGAAAATCTTTCCTGCGTTTCTTTTTTTCTTGACATTCCGTGGGCAATCCTTTATACTACTTTAATTGTTAGGATAGGCGGAGTCTATCCTTATTTCAACCGGGAATACTGAAAATACAGCGCATTTCCGGAGAGTTTACAGAATAAAATCAGATATGACTGGATACAGAAACGATAGAAAGGGTGTATAAAATGGAACAGAAAAAAACGATTCTTACCTATGCCGGCCTGAAAAAACTGGAGGACGAGCTTCATGACCTCAAAGTAAACAAACGTAGAGAGATTGCCGGTAAAATCAAAGAAGCAAGAGAGCAGGGAGACCTTTCCGAGAACGCCGAGTACGATGCAGCAAAAGATGAGCAGCGTGATATCGAGGCAAGAATTGAAGAGATCGAAAAAATCCTGAAAAACGCAGAGGTTGTTGTTGAGGACGAAGTAGATTCCGATAAGATCAATATCGGATGTAAAGTAGACGTACTGGATCTGGAGTATGACGAGGAAATCGAGTTCCAGATCGTTGGCTCCACCGAAGCAAACAGCCTGGAAGGAAAAATTTCCAACGAGTCTCCGGTAGGAAAAGCTCTGATCGGCGCGCACAAGGATGATATTGTCGATGTAGAAACACCGGCCGGAATTATGCAGTACAAAGTACTTTCTATCCAGAGAAATATCTAAAAAATACAAAGAAAAGGGAGTGAAGAGATTGGCACAGCAGACACAGGAACAGGATATTAACCACTTACTGAAGGTTCGCCGCGAGAAACTTGCAGAGCTGCAGCAGAACGGAAGAGACCCGTTCCAGATTACAAAGTTCGATCAGACACATCATTCGCTTGAGGTGAAAGGTCTTTACGAGGCACATGAGAGTGAGCTGTTAAAAGACCGCCAGGAGCCGAACGTAGAGGGAATGGATGAGGAGCAGGCGAAAGAAGCTCTTAAAAAGGATTACGAAGAGAGAAGAAATATCATGGACGCAAGCCCGATCCATGTGGCAATTGCAGGACGTATGATGTTTAAGAGAGTCATGGGCAAGGCATCTTTCTGCAACATTCAGGATTTACAGGGAAACATCCAGGTATACGTTGCAAGAGATGCGATCGGAACAGAGTCTTACGCTGATTTTAAAAAATCGGATATCGGTGATATCTTCGGAGTGGAAGGATTTGCTTTCAGAACAAGAACAGGTGAGATTTCTATCCATGCAGAGAAAGTGACACTCCTCTCCAAGAGCTTACAGATCCTCCCGGAGAAGTTCCACGGTCTGACAGATGTAGATACCCGTTACCGTCAGAGATATGTAGACCTGATCATGAATGCAGAGTCTAAAGATACCTTTATCAAGCGTTCCAAGATTCTCAGTGCGATCCGCAAGTACTTAAGCGGAGAAGGATTCATGGAAGTTGAGACTCCAATGCTTGTACAGAACGCAGGTGGAGCAGCAGCAAGACCGTTCGAGACACATTTCAATGCCCTGAACGAAGATCTGAAGCTTCGTATTTCCCTGGAGCTGTATCTGAAGAGACTGATCGTCGGAGGACTCGAGAAGGTATATGAGATCGGACGTGTATTCCGTAATGAGGGTCTTGATACAAGACATAACCCGGAGTTCACTCTGATGGAGCTTTACCAGGCATTTACAGATTACCACGGCATGATGGATCTGACAGAGAACCTGTATCGTTTTGTCGCACAGGAAGTGCTCGGAACGACACAGATCGTATACAAAGGAATCCCGATGGATCTCGGTAAGCCGTTCGAGCGTATCACAATGGTTGACGCAGTGAAGAAATACGCAGGCGTTGACTGGAATGAAGTTGAGACTCTGGAGCAGGCAAGAGAACTTGCAAAAGAGCATCATATTGAGTTTGAAGAGAGACATAAAAAAGGTGATATCCTGAATCTCTTCTTTGAGGAGTTTGTAGAGGAGCATCTGCTTCAGCCGACGTTCGTTATGGACCACCCGGTTGAGATCTCGCCGCTGACGAAGAAAAAGCCAGAAAATCCGGAATATGTAGAGCGCTTCGAGTTCTTCATGAATGGTTGGGAGATGGCAAATGCTTATTCTGAGCTGAACGATCCGATCGACCAGAGAGAACGTTTTAAAGCCCAGGAAGAACTGCTTGCACAGGGCGATGATGAAGCCAATACAACAGATGAAGACTTTATGAACGCATTGGAGATCGGTATGCCGCCGACCGGTGGTATTGGATTCGGCATTGACCGTATGTGTATGCTTCTGACAGGAGCTGAGGCAATCAGAGACGTGCTGCTCTTCCCGACAATGAAATCACAGGGCGCTGCTAAGAACGAAGCAAACAACGCAGCTCAGTCTGGTGCAGCAGCTCCGGCAGAGACAAAAGTAGCTGAGAAGGTTGATTTCTCCAATGTGAAGATTGAACCAATCTTTGAAGAAATGGTTGATTTCGATACATTTGCAAAATCTGATTTCCGTGCAGTTAAGATTCTTGAGTGTGAAGCAGTTCCGAAATCCAAGAAGCTTCTGAAGTTTGTACTGGATGACGGAGAACGCAAGGATCGCGTGATTTTAAGTGGTATTCACGAGTATTACGAGCCGGAAGAACTGGTTGGTAAGACAGCAATCGCTATCGTGAACCTGCCACCGAGAAAGATGATGGGAATTGATTCCGAGGGTATGCTGATTTCAGCAGTACACGAGGAAGATGGTCACGAGGGACTGAACCTTCTGATGGTAAATGACAGAATCCCAGCAGGTGCTAAGCTCTATTAAGATGATGTAAAGATGTACCGTTTTACCAAATAGACGGGACGTACTTCATTTGATAAAAAACTAAAAAAACAGCGATTTACATTAAACTTACATCAATTGATGCAGAAATCGGTGCAAGCAAGGGAAAATCGCATAATTAGTGCAATGGGTGGGCAATTCCAATCGGAGTTGCCCATTTTCTAAAATGAATGGAAATGCAAATCGATATTTAGCGAGGTAAAGATATATGCTTCATTTAGAAAAAGTAAATGGTAATAATGTCTGGGATATCCTGAAACTGACGGTATCGAAATCGCAGAAGACTTCGTTGCCACCAATGAGATCAGCATCATTGAAGCGTATACTGCAATTACGGGAAACGGTCATGCATTCCCGTTTGGTATATATGATGAGGATAAGCCTGTAGGCTTCCTGATGATTGGTTTTGATGTTGATGATTATTGGACGGATGCACCTGAAATTGCAAAGGGAAACTATAATCTGTGGCGTCTTATGATCGATAAGGCATATCAAAACAGAGGGTACGGAAAAGAAGCGGTCAGCCTTGCATTAGAGTTCATAAAATCTATGCCTTGTGGAGAAGCGGAATACTGTTGGCTATCATATGAACCCGATAATGCAGTTGCCCGTCAGATGTATCGCTCTTTCGGTTTCGAAGAAACCGGTGAAATGGACGGCGAAGAACTGATCGCTGTTCTGAGACTGCAATTAACAACTTCAAGTTTTTGAAACTGAGAAATAGGAAGTTGTGGAGGTAATTATCAATGAGAAATATTTACGATAATAGTGAATTTTTGCCGCATATGCGGAAATGGGAAGAAGCAAAGATGGTCTGAAAGCTGCTGGAGAGTGGCATCAGTTGCAACCGTTATTCCCTAAATTACAGGGAAAAAAAGTTTTGGATTTAGGATGTGGTTACGGTTGGCATTGCAAATATGCCGCACAAATGGGAGCTACTGAAATTCTTGGTATTGATAGTAGTCAAAAAATGATTGCAAAAGCAGTAGCTGATAACTCTGATGACAAAATCAAGTATAAAGTTTGCGGTGTTGAAGAATACATTTATCCTGAAAATACTTATGACCTAGTTGTTTCTAACCTGGTACTGCACTATATCGAAAATTTAGCTAATGTTTATCAAAAGGTGTATTGCACATTAAAAGTAGGTGGGTATTTCCTATTCAATATTGAACATCCGACTTTCACCGCAGGTGTTAATGAGGATTGGATTTATGATGAAAATGGGAAACCTAAATATTGGCCAATCGACAATTACTATTACCCAGGCGAAAGAGAAACCAATTTTCTTGGTCAACGAGTAATTAAACAGCACCACACATTAACGCAGATATTGAATCCACTTATAAAATGTGGTTTTCAAATTGAGGCTATTGAGGAAGCAATGCCTCCGGCAGATATGATGGGTATGCCGGGAATGTGTAATGAAATGCGTAGACCTATGATGTTGTTGGTTAAGGTTAAAAAGGTTTAATAAACAACTTCTAGTTTGTAGATGCAAATACATAGTAATTATGGTGTAGGGGACAAGGAATTGTTCCTTGCAAATCGCAATTTATAAAGGAGAATATTGATGAACCTATTTTTATGTTCGCACTTTTCAAGTGTAGGAAGTCTGATAAAGGAAGAAATTGAAAATAAAAAAGTCGCATTTATTCCAACAGCTTCGCTGCGTGAAGGCTACACCGGTTATGTCGGCTCGGCTCGAAAATTATTCAAAAAGTTGGGAGCAATCGTAACTGAAATTGATATTTCAACGGAGGCTTATTCAACGATACAGTCTGTTTTTGAAGATGCGGATGTGATATATTTTACCGGCGGAAATTCTTTTTTCCTTATAGACCAGCTCCGTAAAACGGGAACGGATGAGCTGTTGAAGAAAGAATTGGCAAAGGGAAAACTGATGATTGGTGAATCGGCAGGTGCGATTATATGCGCTCCAAGCATCCAATATATCGAGCAAATGGATGAAAAGCCGGAGGACTACTCACAAGAAGATGATGCAGGGCTTGATTTGATTGATTTCTATGTTCTTCCGCATTATCTTACAGCACCATTTAAGAAAGTTACCGAGAAAATAATGACTGAGTTTTCGGATTTGAATCTATGCCCAATTAACAACCGTCAGGGAATTGTAATTGATGGTGAAGGTTCAAAGGTTATTTGTAAAGACTAATTTGAAAATTCAAGTTTGTCGGACTTACTCTACAATAATCAAAGACCGCTTACATCGTGTAGGCGGTCTCTTTTCTTATTCAGAAATATTTGATTTTGAGCTTTCTTTTCTTGGCTGACATTACCTTGCAGAGAACATTGTCAACCCCGTCGGTATATCTGCCTTGTGCTATCAGGCTGTTCTTTAAACGGATAAGTGATTGTATTACTCTGCCATATTCGTCATCATTAAGATAGATGAAGCACTTGAATTGATGGGCAGGTAGACTATATGTATGGAGAAGCACTTTATAAGCCTGAAATGAAAGAAGGAAATCCTATAAGGTTATATAGTTTGGATGAAATCACGGAGATATTCGGTAAATTAGGACTTCGTATTTGTAACAGCTTTGCTGATTTCAGTGGAAAGCCGAGTTCTGATAATGATATTCAATTGATGGTTTATTCCATACGAGAATAAAAATAGAGTAGACGAATTATTTAGCAATCTTCATCAAATCTTTATTTCTTTCTGTTAGGTTATATTTCAGTAAGAAATGAAATATGGAAGGAAGGATAGTAAAGATGGAAATGATGTTGCAGACACAAAATTTGTGTAAATATTTTAGAAAGCAGAAAGCGGTAAATAATGTTTCACTTAATATAGAAAAGAAACAGATTTATGGACTGCTTGGACCGAATGGTGCGGGAAAATCTACCACATTGAAAATGTTGACTGGTATGATGAAACCCACTGCAGGAAAGATTTACTTTGATGGAAAACTTTGGGATAGGAAAGATTTATCAAAAATAGGAGCGTTAATTGAGAATCCGCCTATTTATGAAAATCTTTCCGCCAGAGAGAATTTGAAGGTAAGACAATTATTGCTTGGTACAGATGAAAACAGAATTGATGAGGTCTTGCAGATTGTATCACTTACAAACACCGGAAAGAAGAAAGCAGGACAGTTTTCTTTGGGAATGAAGCAAAGACTAGGCATTGCAATGGCATTGCTTGGAGAACCGGAACTTTTGATATTGGATGAACCTACGAATGGATTAGATCCAATAGGAATCGAGGAATTACGAGAGCTGATCCGGTCTTTTCCGGAACAGGGAATCACTGTAATTCTCTCCAGTCATATTCTCTCAGAGGTACAGTTACTTGCAGATAAAGTCGGGATTATTTCAGGTGGAATCTTAGGATACGAAGGAGCATTAAAGCAGGGAGATAATCTTGAAGATTTGTTTATGAATGTGGTAAGAAAAAACCAGAAAGCAGGTGAAATCCATGGTTAATATTATAAAAGCAGAACATCAAAAAGCCAAAAGAACCATGCGAAAAAAGTTTATCTGGGGATTTCCTCTTCTTACATTTGTCATGGCATTTATATTTACTCTTGGGATGACAAATGCTTATGCAGAAAGTGTTTGGAACTGGTGGTATACACTTTTGCTGCCGGGGATGATTGCTCTATTTTGTTATCTTTCTGTGGCGCAGGAGAAAAAGATAAAATACTATCATTTAATGACTATTCCCACAGACAGAAGAAAATTGGTGCTGGGGAAAATTATTTATATTGGGTACATGATTTTGTTTTCTAATGTGATTGTGTTTGCAGGAGCAACGCTTGGAGGCTTTCTTCTAACGACACATGTTCCAGTTGGAGGAGCGTTGATTGCAGTATTGTTTCTGACGGTTTCTGAGTTATGGGAGATTCCGGTAGCTTTATTTTTAAGTGAACGATTTGGAATGATTGTAAACCTGTTCGTCTGCCTGTTTATTACCGTCAGCGGTGTGGTAATATCACAAACCAGAATCTGGTATGTACTTGTTTCTGCAATCCCTATGCGAATGATGTGCCCGTTGCTTCATGTTTTACCAAATGGACTTGCCGCAGAAGCAGGGAATCCTCTTTTGGATACGGGAGTCATTGTTCCGGGAATGTGTCTCTCAATCATCTGGTTTGTTTTTGTAACGGTTCTGTTTTTGAAATGGTTTGAGAGAAGAGAGGTGAAATAAGATGATTGGAAGATCTCTTAATGCAGACTTGCGAAAGATGAAAGGAACATCTGTGATTCTGGCACACTTACTGATTCCGATTATAACCAGCGTTATATTTTTAATATATTACTTTTTTTCACCATGGAATGAAAATATGAAAGTGATTGCATTTTATCAGGCAATAGGAGCAGGACTTCCGGTACTTATTGGAATTTTTACAGCAAGTGTGATGGAACAGGAACAAAATGCAGGTGATTTTCAAAATCTGTTGTCTTTATCGGATAAACCTGCAGCATTTTTATCGAAACTGTTGATGCTACTGGTTTTGTGTCTGTGCTCTATCCTATTGACAGCAATCATATTCGGAATTGGATTTGGAAGAATCGCATCAAGCGATATCGAAATCATGAAAGGATGTATATTTGCAGCATTGCTGCTGTGGGGAAGCAGTGTTCCACTTTATCTGTGGCAGCTGATTCTGGCTTTTCAGTTTGGAAAAGGGGTATCCATTGGAGCAGGGATTATATCAGGACTAATTAGTGCATTGATGCTTACCGGACTTGGAGATTATGTGTGGAAATATGTATTTGTCTGCTGGACGGGTAGAGTACCATATACTTATCTGCAATCTATATTGGGAGAAACTAGTGTAGGTGAATGGTTGTCATTCATACCAGGTTGCTTAATATTTACAGGGATTAGTATGGTATACTATTTTTGGTGGGTAAACCACTGGGAAGGAAACAGAATATCGGAATAGAATCGAGGGAAACTATGGCAAAAATACTGGCAGTTGATGATGAACCGGCAATTTTGGAAATGATAGAAAGCATTTTGAATAAGGATGGACATCTGGTTACCAAAGTAAGTAATCCACTAAAAATTAATATGGAAGAATTACATCGTTATGACCTGATTTTACTGGACATTATGATGCCTGGAATTGATGGCTTCGAATTATGCAAAAGAATCAGGGCACTTGTGGATTGTCCGATTTTGTTTCTTACGGCAAAAACGGAGGAAAACAGTCTGGTAAACGGACTTTCTTTAGGAGCAGATGATTATATTTCAAAGCCATTTGGAGTGATGGAACTTCGGGCAAGGATCAATGCACATCTTAGAAGAGAGCACAGGGAACATTCTGTCCGGATGGTTTTAGGGAGAGTCTGCATTCAGATGTCTCAAAAGAAACTGTTGATGGATGATAAAGAACTTCCGTTTACGAAAGCAGAGTACGAAATCTGTGAATTTCTGGCTAAAAACAGAGGACAGGTTTTCTCGAAGGAACAGATATTGGAAGCGGTCTTTGGCTTTGACAATGAGAGTAATGACAGTACTATAATCACGCATATCAAAAATATAAGAGCAAAATTTGCGGATTATGATTATATGCCGATAAAAACAGTCTGGGGGATTGGATATAAATGGGAAGAGTAAAGAGAAGCAATGCACTCAGCAGGATTTTTATGAGATATGTACTGGTCATGCTTGGATCATTAGTTGGTTTGGTGATTGTTGCTTATCTGCTGCTGTGCCTTTTGATTAGTGTGGGCTGTATTTATCCGGCAAATTATGCAGAGCAAAAGATTAATGAAGCATATGATACGATTCTACGTGCAGATAAAGTGACTGCTGAGATGATTCCCGCACTTTGTGATTATGTAATCTTTTCAGAGAATGGAGAGAAAATAGGTGGAGATCTGTCAGAACAATACGAACAGATAGCATGGAATGTTGCAAAGTACGGAAACGCATCCGGGAAATATTTTTATAAAGTAATTGTAAGGGAAAATGAATATGTTGTATTGCAATATCGCCTGACACCTCAATATCATTCAGCTTTTTTGAGGGAGCATTTTATAGGACCACAGAATGTGATGAGTATTATGTCAGTGATTGGAGCGGTAGCGATTATCATCATTCCGTCCATACGTTTTGGAAAAAGAATCAAAAAGCAGATGCAGCCTGTATTAGACGCAATCAGACAAATAAAGGATCAAAATCTGGAATATGAGACATCCTGTTCCGGTATCAAAGAGTTTGATGACTGTTTATCGGCAATCGATGATATGCGAGATGCATTGCGAGAATCTTTAGAAAAGCAGTGGAAAACAGAGCAGGAAAAGAAACAACAGATGTCTGCTTTGGCGCATGATATTAAAACACCTCTTACGATTGTACGGGGAAATGCAGAACTACTTTCAGAGACTGAACTGACCACAGAACAGAAGAATAATATCACTTATGTTTTGAACGGCACAACACAGATACAAAGTTATGTAAAACAGTTGATAGATGTCACAAAATCATGGAATTGCAGTGATGTTACCTATACAACGGTGAGGTTAGAAGATTTTTTCGCAGATATAAAGGAACAGGCACTCGGACTGGTAGAAATCTATCACCAGAAAATAGATTGGAAGGCGGGACAAAGTGATAAAAAGGTAACGATTGCTTATGATCCAATGTTCCGAGCCGTAATGAATGTGATTCAGAATGCAGTGGAGCATACAAAAGAAAATGGAATCATTTATATTGACGCAAAGGAGCAGGATGGCCGGCTGACATTCATTGTGGAGGATAGCGGATCAGGATTTACAAAAGAAGCATTATTGCATGGCACAGAGCAGTTTTTTATGGATGACACAAGTAGAAATGGCGAAGCCATTATGGAATGGGACTATTTTTTGCAAAAACTGTGGCTGAAAAATATGGTGGAGGTATTAAACTTTCAAATTCTGAAAATACAGGTGGGGCGAGGGTAGAAATATTTTTCCTGAGTAGTCAAGAAACAAGCTAAATGAAAAGTCTAATCCCCCAGCATAGCTGGGGGATTAGACTTTTCATTTATACGGATATTCGCAAACTACAAGATAAAGCCAAAACTTCATATACTCTAACAGTTAGCGAAAGATGCCAGAGCAGTATACCATGTCAAACGAATTGTGTTAGTTAATTTGGATCTTATTGATGAATATCTGGAAGCATTCCGTGATGAAGAATTTTGATGAAAGAACAGGAGGAACAACTATTCCTCGAAAATTGAGAATTACATATGTTCAATTCTTTGTATTAGGTATATATTTTGAAAAGTTATCCGGTTATACTGACAATATCAAAAGGCAGAACTGTTAGAATGAGGTGAGCAGATGGATACAGCACAGAGAATAAGGATAATTCGGATGATTGAAAAAATAGAGAAGAACCCAGAATTCAGTAGTAAAATCGGTGTGAGAAATACATCTGAGTTTATATCAAGTAAACAATCAAAAAAATGAATGATTCAAATCATAACAGGAGTCAGAAGGAGTAGAATATGTTATCGTTATTATTTGCTATATGCATGATTTGGTTTATTGGAAAATTTTTTATATTTGGTGTAAAAGCATCCTGGGGAATCTTAAAGCTGCTCTGTACAGTTGTATTTTTCCCGGTGATTTTGATAGGAATGGTTGTTGGCGGACTGATTTATATTGCACTTCCATTGTTGATCATCGGCGGAATCATTGCACTTATATCATCTAACTCATAAAAATACGAGGAGGGAAGAAATTATGGGATATGATATAGAAAAAGAGAAACGAGAAGCGATTGAAGCAGGACAACGTGCGTTAAGTAGTCTTCGGACAGCAAAAGAGAACCTGAACAGTGCAAAGAATTGGGGCTTGGTGGATATGTTTGGCGGTGGATTCTTTTCTACGATGTTGAAACACTCCAAGATGGATCAGGCAAGACAAAATATGGAACAGGCGAAATATGATCTTCGTAATTTCAGTAGGGAATTAAATGATGTGAACGTGGCTTGTAATTTAAACATCAATACTGGAGACTTCTTATCCTTTGCAGATTATTTTTTTGATGGATTTGTTGTGGATTGGATGGTGCAGGATCGAATCAATAATGCCAGACATCAGGTGGAAGAAGCTATCCGCAGAACGGAATACATCATAAACCAGTTACAGCATATGTAAAGGAAAGAGGCAGTGAACCATAAATAGGTTCGCTGCCTTGTTTTTTCATACTTATTTCTGTTTCTTTTTTTCTTCTCTGAGCAATTCGATGTTTAGTCCCTGCTCTCCGGCTGTTTTATCAACCCAGAGATTCAGAGAATCTATTGCCAGAGAAATTTCATCCAGTTTGTTGCTGATAAAAGCAAAATCCTTGATCTCATCATCACTGATCTTACCGTCACGGGCAATCTGGATCAGACGTGTGGTAAGAGGATTAATCTCATTCAGACTGGCAATGGTTTCCAGGATTATATTGGACAAGTCAGAAACTTCGACTTCCGGGACATAACGGTGACCGATTTCGCATTTATGAGAGCAGTAATAATTGCAGAGATCTGGTCGCCCGTAAGCGTCTGCCATCTGGATAATATCATAAGGTGTAGGTTCCTGCATTTCATATTCAAATTTTTCAATTTTAGAATCAGAAACAGCAGTCATTTTTTCGCTGGCTTCTAATCTGGTAAGACCGGCTTCTTCCCGGCAAATCTGATAAATTGTTTTATTTTCTCTTGTAGATTGTTTCCCCATGAGAATAACCTCCCCGTATATCGCCGAACATGAGAATTATCAGGTGTTAAGTCCACATGCTGTGCGTGTATTTTCTTTATAGATTTTATTATACTTGAAGCATCAGTAAACAACAAGTGCATTGTTGATACGGAATTATGAAAGGAAGAAAAAACATGAGGAAAACTAGAAGTGATTGTAGAGTAGGAACATTTGAAAAGAAGCATGGTCTTCCACCGGGGACTATTAGAAACAAAAATGGAAGAGATACCAGAAGTGACAAAAAAATTGGCACCATTCGCAAAGAAGCAAAGTAGGAACATAATCATGGAAAAGAAAATAAGAAAAAGATATCATTCAGAAGAAGCTGTAAAAAAAGCGTTAAAAATTGAATCATTTCGAAATTTAACAAAGGATAAAGTGATGGAGTTTACATCTATGATTCCATATATGGAAAAGGAAGTGGCGCTTGAAATAATAAAGCAGTTCCCAGTATATGTAGAGTTTGTGGAATCAGCAATAGAAAATTATACACAGTTATGCAAAACAATTTTAGAAACAAATAAAGAAGAATATGAACAAGCAGTTCATGCACATCAGTATGTTCTTGAGACCTTCGCAAATCAGCTGGAACAAGAAAACTTAACAGAGGAGGAAAGAAGGGAATTTTCTGAAAAAATGATGGAAGAAGCTGATAAAATAACGGAATTATATTTACAGCAGCAGAAATTTCAT
Organism: Blautia sp. AF34-10; assembly: GCF_003477865.1. NCBI lineage: Bacteria > Bacillati > Bacillota > Clostridia > Lachnospirales > Lachnospiraceae > Blautia > Blautia sp. AF34-10. Next base: position 4,869 of record NZ_QUED01000026.1, on the reverse strand, counting down.
GAGCGAGTGTTCAAGACGATTGGGGGAGTTGTAACATTAGCTTTGGGAGTGACGGTAACAATGTTAGGTTTAAAAGCAATTGGTAGCGATGAAGATTTACCTCAACTAGATGATGAGAATCAGAATGTTGCATAATAGCTTTATCTATAATTGAAAACAACAGGATGGAAAGGCTCAGGAAAAAGTATTCTGGGCCTTTTGTCTTAGAAGGATAGCAGTATAAAAGAGCAGGGATTTTTATACCCCACCTATTGATATACACTGTAACCGTCAAAGAAGATTAAATCATAAAATTCAAAGAAATGGAGGAGTTGGCAATGAAAGGTTTTAACACTGGTGATGGTTACATGGGATTGGAGACTGTGAGAAAAAGTCTGTAACACTTTTTCTATGCGAACCCTACAAAAATATTAGAAGAATAACGTATGCAAAACTTCCTGTTTGCCAACTTGCCCTTTGAGAGAGGAAAAATCCTTTTCTCAAAGGGCTTTTTTGTTTATACGGATATTCGCAAACTTACAAGATAAAGCTAAAATTTCATATACTCTAAGCACAAGGAGGTTGAGGTTTATGAGCCAAACAGCACAGTGTCTAAGGCATATAAGCCACGAACCTGGTATACATTCTGCCAAAGGGGAACAATGACGCAGGGTATCTGTAAATTAAAAAATAATGAAAAGAAGAATAAAAAAATACAACACGAAAGGATGCGTCAAGGTAATGCAAGAGTTATCGTGATACATCCTTTTGTATTTGGATTGAGTATTTTTCTTTCCCTGCTTGTCAAAAGTAATGGATGGAATGTATAATATTGTTAATGATCCAGAGATATTTATTTTGGAAACAGCTTAATCAATTTGGAGGTATAAAATGAAAGCACATAAGTATTGGTCAATCGGAGCGTTAATTACTATGATTGGAACTTTTTATACTGGATATAAAGGATCCAAATCAGGTCATAGGTATTTTGCGTGTAGCACTCTTATATGTATGATCATGTCTATGTATACGGGACATAAAATGATTTCAGGTAATAAAAGAATAAGAAAACAGGTGGAAAATACAAAAGCGGAGGAATAGTAAATGTTAGAGTTAGGAAAAAAAGCACCGGACTTTGAATTGCCGGATCAGAATGGAGAAATGCATAAATTAAGCGATTATGCAGGAAAAAAAGTGATCTTATATTTTTATCCAAAGGATAATACACCAGGATGTACGAAGCAGGCATGTGGCTTTTCTGAGCGTTATCCACAGTTTACTGAGAAGGGAGCTGTTATTCTCGGAGTAAGCAAGGACTCTGTAGCGTCTCACAAGAGATTTGAAGAAAAATACGGACTGGCATTTACGCTATTAGCAGATCCGGAGCGTAAAGTTATTGAAGCATATGATGTCTGGAAAGAAAAGAAAAATTATGGAAAAGTATCTATGGGTGTAGTAAGAACTACATATCTTATTGATGAGCAGGGAATCATTATAAAGGCAAATGATAAAGTCAAGGCGGCAGATGATCCTGAAAATATGCTTAAGGAATTGGCATAATGAAGATTATTTTATCACCTGCAAAAAAGATGATTGTAGATACCGATAACTTAGCACCGGTTGAACTGCCTGTCTATATTGATAAGACAGCAGAAGTATTAAACTGGATGAAAAGCAAATCAAAAGAAGAACTGAAAGCTATCTGGAAATGTAATGACAAGATTGCAGAGCAGAACTTTAACAGATTGGAAAATATGGATCTTTATAACAGGCTTACTCCGGCTGTTTTAGCATATGAAGGGATTGCATTTCAATATATGGCACCATCTGTGTTTGAAATCCAGCAGTTTGAGTATTTGCAAAATCATTTAAGAATCTTGTCTGCGTTTTATGGCATTTTAAAACCAATGGATGGTGTGACTCCTTATCGTCTTGAAATGCAGGCAAAGGTTGGAATTGGAGATGCAAAAAATCTGTATGAGTACTGGGGAGAATTGTTATACCGCTCAATAATCGATGACAGGAGGATTATCATTAATCTTGCATCAAAAGAATACTCAAAATGTATAGAAAAGTATCTGACATCACAGGACAGATATATTACGATTGTATTTTGTGAGTTATCCGGAGATAAATTGGTAACAAAAGGTACCTATGCCAAGATGGCTCGGGGTGAAATGGTCAGATTCATAGCGGAAAATAATATTGAAAATCCGGTGGAGATTCAGAAATTTGATAGACTCGGATATTCGTTTAGGTCTGATTTATCTTCAGATTCAGAATATGTATTTGAACGCAAAATAAAATAGTTATTCAGGTAAAAGATGCTCAGTTTGACAGTTTTTATAATAATGAGAATTATTACTATTTTTATTGACAGCAGGATGATGGTGGTATATAATCCTTATTAAGAACTAATCCTAATAAGGAGGACGAATGACAAGTAGGAGAAATACCATTCAAAAAGATCTCGTAAGAAATACCGTATACGAAATGAGAAGACACGTTACGGCGAATGAAGTGTATGAATTTATAAAAGAAGCATATCCAACAATTGGAAAAGGAACGGTATATAGAAATCTTGATATATTGGTAGAGGAAGGTGCATTAAGAAAGGTTGAAGTTCCGAATGGACCGAACCGATTTGATTTTACATTGAAAAATCATTACCATGTAAGATGTATAAAGTGCGGTGAAATTTTTGATGTGGATATGGATCAAATACCGGATTTGCTGGAAAGAATTCATAACACTCATGGAATTGAATTTGTGGATTATGATATTTCATTTAAAGGCATTTGCCCGAAATGCAGGGAGAAGGTAAAGGAGGAACAGCATGGATAGGAAAGCAATGTATAAGTTGAGTTATGGACTGTTTATATTGACCGCTAAAGAAGCAGAAAAAGATAACGGATGCATCATTAATACAGCCATTCAGGCAGCTTCGGAACCAAACCAGTTAAGTATCTGGGTAAATAAGGCAAATTATACGCATGATATGATTCAAAGAACCGGAAAATTTACTGTATCAGTCTTAAGTCAGAAGGCACAATTTGAATTGTTTAAACATTTTGGCTTCCAATCAGGAAGAGATACCAATAAGTTTGAAGCCTTTGAGCAGTGTGCCAGGGGCACAAATGGTATTTATTATATTACAGAAGGTACAAATGCATACATTTCTGTGACAGTTACTAAAACAGAGGACTTGGGTTCACATACGATGTTTATCGGTGAGATAACCGATATGGAAGTTTTAAGCAATGTTCCTTCAGTAACATATGATTATTATCAGAATAATATTAAGCCTAAGCCACAGGAGGTTGGAAAAACAGAGGACGGTCAGACAATATGGCGTTGCAGAATTTGCGGATATGAATATGTAGGCGAGGAATTACCAGATGACTTTATATGTCCTTTGTGCAAGCACCCGGCATCAGATTTTGAAAAAGTAGTAAAGAAAACGGAGGTAAAAGAGATGGCAGCAAACAAATATGCAGGAACACAGACAGAGAAGAATTTACAGGAGGCATTTGCAGGGGAATCACAGGCAAGAAATAAGTATACCTATTTTGCTTCTGTAGCGAAAAAGGAAGGTTACGAGCAGATGTCAGCATTGTTTTTAAAGACTGCAGATAATGAGAAAGAACATGCAAAGATGTGGTTCAAGGAATTAGCAGGAATTGGTGATACAAAGGAAAACCTGGTGGCAGCGGCAGAAGGCGAAAATTATGAGTGGACAGATATGTATGATGGCTTTGCTAAAACAGCTGAGGAAGAAGGATTCCCTGAGCTTGCAGCAAAATTCAGGGCAGTAGGTGAGATTGAGAAGCACCATGAGGAAAGATATCGTGCACTTCTTAAGAATATTGAAACTTCACAGGTATTTGAAAAGAGCGAAGTTAAGGTATGGGAATGCCGTAACTGCGGACATATTGTGGTAGGAACTAAGGCGCCTGAAGTATGTCCGGTATGTAATCATCCACAGAGCTATTTTGAAGTACATGAAGAGAATTATTAAGGAGATGAGATTATTACGAAGAAGAAAGTGATTAATTCAAAAAAAGCAGTAATGATAGGCTGTGGCTTTGTTGGTTCTGCATCGGTATTTGCTCTGATGCAGAGTGGCTTGTTTACAGAGATTAAGTGATAATTTTTTTGCAAAGATTGTAGATTATAAATCTTCTTTTACAAGCGATAATAATCTGATGAAAACAATGATCATCAGGTGCTTCAAAACATCTTTCCAATTTGGTGCAGGCAGATATTATTGAACCAGTATCCGGTCACGGAAAAGGAAAATATAAATTCAAGAAGTAGTTTAGGTATTGTAAAATTTCCACTCGATGAGTGGAAATTTTGCTTATCCAATGCGTCGTAAAACCCCTTGCTTCAGCTATGGGGATATATAAGACGCGTCCATCGAATTTACGCAAGTAATTGAAGATGGACAAAATAACAATTGTGTTAATTGATAAAACATTGTATAATACAAACATGAACACAACATATAAATCAAACAATAATGTCGTCTATTCCTGTAAATACCATGTAGTATGGTGCCCCAAATATAGACGAAAAGTATTAACGAACGGTGTAGATGTCCGGCTGAAGGAGCTGCTCACAGAGTATGCTGCAAATCGTTCTGTAGACATTCTGGAAATGGAGATCATGCCAGACCATGTTTATATGCTGCTGGAAGTAGATCCTCAGTTTGGAATCCACAAAGCTGTAAAATCGTTCAAAGGCTATACGTCCAGAATTTTAAGACAGGAATTTCCCTATCTCAAAACGAAAATGCCGACGCTCTGGACAAACAGCTATTTTGTATCTACCGTTGGCGGTGCCCCGCTGGAAGCAGTAAAACAGTATATCGAAAACCAGAAAACATCG
>NZ_QUED01000025.1:0-55193 GCF_003477865.1 Blautia sp. AF34-10 | reverse complement strand
CGATAAACAGACGGAAAATCAAACGGACAACCTCGGCGGCTTCCTCGTCGATTATCCAAAAATCCTTGTTGTCCGGGTCTTTGACATAGCCGTAAGGGGCTTCGGTGACAATCGGCTTTCCACTCATGCCTTTGGTCTTAATGCCTGTTTTCACTTTCTTGCTGATGTCCTTTGCGTACCACTCCGACATGATGTTGATAAAGGGCGCAAACTCCAATGTATCGGGCTTCTCGCTGTCAATGCCGTTGTTGACCGCGATAAAGCGCACATTGTTCCGTCTGAATATCTCCATCGCGTTGCCGACTTGGAGATAGTCGCGCCCCCAGCGGGTGAGGTCTTTCATAATGCAGACACCGATTTTCCCGTTTTCCACATCGTCCATCATGCGGGAGTAGGCGGAACGGTCAAAAAACCTGCCGCTTTCGTCGTCGTCAATGTAGTGCCGGATATTGGTTAGGTGCTGCCCTCTGGCATAGTTCTCCAAAAATATTTTTTGGTTCTGTATGCTGTTGCTCTCGCCGCCGTCCCTGTCCTCGTCGCCTACGGAAAGGCGGGAGTAAAGGGCTGTAATTTTGCTATAATCAGTCATGTGCATAACCTCCTGTGCGTCCATGTATGTGTCATTTACACTTAAAATTATGCACTCCAGCGGGCACTGCCGTATTCTATGCCGTGGCGATATTTCTTCGCGTTCTTACCCTTCATGTGGACCGCCACGCGGAGGATCAACGCACCGGCGATACCCACAAGGAGGTCAACGGGGTTGAAGTTCAACCCCAGGGAGGAAAACGCTGCTGTGAAACCGTCCCCGATGGAGAATATCTTTGCGGAAAGGTCCGCGCCGGGCGCCAGCCGGACCGCCTGGGACAGCTTATCGAAGGGATACACGAACAGGAGGTACGGGAGGTCCAAGAGGATCAGCTTCTTCAGGTTCATAACTCCACGCCCCTTTCCTTTACCTTGACCTTCTCCCGGTCAAGTGCTCTGTGTTCCACCTTCTGCGCCGCCTGTTCCTTTGCCTGGGCCAGCCGCTCCCGGATGGAGGGTTTTTCATCCTGGCCCATCTTCCGGCTTGCGAACTCCTGGAAGGCCGCCGTGATGGCATCGGCATCCCGGCTTTTGAAAAAGACCAGGTAGCGGGGCTGCTCGGCGGTGGTGTCCTTCTTCAAGGCGAAATCCACATGGTATTTTTTCGCCACATGGGTAAAAGCCTTGATATTCTTGTCGCTGATCTCAATATTGGCAAGCCCGGCGTTCTGCCGGCAAGTTGCTTTAGGGTCTGTTTGCCCCGGTGCATTTTCGGGGCCTTGTTTTTCTGCGCCTCCAGGAACTTTTGCAGGGCTTTTTCAAGCACCTGCTCGCTCATTTTTGCGCCGTCGATGATAAGGCAACAGATTTGCCGGTCACTTCTTCCTGCATTTAGCCTCGCCCCCTTTGCCCGTCCCCGTACATATCATGCTGCACCAGGGAAGAATAATAATTGCCGATGGTGACAGGGGCGTTATACAGAGCCGCCAGGAGATACTTCTTGATGTTGCGGACATAGGTGGTGTTGTCTCTCATGCAATCCATGACATACTGCACATGGGAACTGTCCAGCTTCATAAAGCGGGATTTTACAACCTCCGCCGGATAATCGTCACCGGCTACACGGATCGTCTTTCTGGCAGAACAGACGGTATCCACGATCAGCTCCGCGATCTCGTCAAGCTGCTCACGGTCGATATGACTGTCCTGGATCAGATACTCATACCCGATGTTCTCAAAAATGACCTCCCTGTATGCTTCTCTGGCTCCCATCCCATCCATTCCCATCCTTGCTCCTGCTGGGGGTAAGCCCGTAAGGGGCTGGGGATTTGATTGGATAGGATTTGATATCTCTGTACTTGATAAATCTTTTTTTGATATCTGGTTACTTGATATATCTATATTTAATTGTGCGGGATTTTCCTGTTCAGGTTTTCCCAAGACAGGGTTATCCAAGACTGGATTTGCCTGAACTGGATTTTCCCGTTCAGGTTTTTCCCGTTTAGGTTCGGGTGGTCTGGCTGCTCCAAGATGGTGTACTCAATGGCCCCAAGCTGTCCGTTTGCGTTGCGAACACGCTCCCGGACCACATACCCGTGATCCTCCAGCTCCCGCACCCCGGCACAAATGCTGTCCACGCCATCCTTGCAGATACGGGCGAGGCCTTTTGTGGTGTAGTCCCATTCCTCCGGCAGCGACAGCATAAGGGAGAGCAGGCCCTTCGCTTTTAGGGAAAGGTCTGTGTTACGTAGATGGTGGTTTGACATAACCGTGTAATCACGGGTCTTTTCTATGCGGAAAACCGCCATACCTGATACCTCCTTCCTCATGGTTTGAAAAGTGTTGATTTTCGGCGTTTCGTCCGTCTGTATTCCTCCGATATCCTCCGCATGGGAAAACATCCATGCCCCTTGCGGCGCGTAGCTCACAGGGGAAAGAACAGAGGATTTTCCACTCTTTTTGATAAAGTTTTCGGGATACCTCTACAACTCACGGTCTTTTTGGTCATACCGAAGGTTTCCGGCTATGACCTTCGCATGGTTCTTGATCTTGATAAACCCTTTATCCTGGTTCTCCAAGGCCTTGCCGTACCCGGCTTCGGTCAGGAACAGTCTCATTTTGTCTCCCTTATAGCCCATAGGGGACTCATGGGAAAGAACATCAAAGACGATCATGTGTCGGGTATCGGGATCGAACCGCTCCAGGGCCATGATATCGTGACCGGCCATCTTCTGAGCGCCGGATTGCTGTCTGGCTTCTGCCAGCATTTCCCCAATCGTTCTTGCCTTGCCGGGGAGACGGTAATTCTGCTGAACCTCCCGGATCACATCCATGCACTCCTTGTCGGAGAGAGGGCGGAGCTTTTTCAAAAGGCTTTCCGCCGTATCCTTCATGGCCTGGTTTGGTGCATAGCGCCAGGTCATATAAATCTCATTCAGAGCAGCCACCTGATTGGTACTTTCAATCTGATAGACCATTCTCTTTTCATCTTCATTCAAATTCATTATCCTGCTCCTTTCAAAATAGGTATAAAAAAAGCCACAGGATCACCCATGGCGTGTATATGGAAAAAGGGATGCTGTATCATCAAAAAACAGCATCCCTTTTGCTTTCTATGTTAAGTTTTTCTCTATCGCGTGGAGGCAAATAACTCAAATTTCAAAAGTAGTAAACTGGTAGTAAATTCTTGCTTCATTTTCACGAAAACCCTGTAAAATCAATGCTTTTGGAGTTTAGACGATATCCTGCCGTGGCAAATGAAATACACAGTTATCATACTCCTAAAATTCCTTCCTTTTGCGCATTATCCCAGCAGATTTGTTCTGTCCGGTCTTACATCATCTTCATCCCGGAAGAAAAACTCGCTGTAATTGTCCGTGTCAAAAATCTCCAGCAGTTCTCTCATATTCCAGATCAGATTGGCAGTCGGAACATCTTTCCGGTCGAGCCAGAAGACGCGGCCTTCCTCGGATGATTTTAATTCTCCTTCGAACTGATCTGTTTTGTACAGCAGAACAAGATATCTCGTGCCGTCCTTCTCGATCCAGTCCTTTACGCCGCACAGCTTTGGATTCTTTATGGTCAGCCCTGTCTCTTCTTTCATTTCACGAATGACCGAATCCTGCAGCGATTCATTTTTCTCTACATGGCCGCCTGGGAAAACCAGGCCGCCCGAATAAGATGTGCCGCACTTTTCCTCCACCAGAATTCGTGTTTCATCGCAGATGAGGCACATGCTTGTCAATTCTACTTGTGATTTACGATTCAAAATGATTTCCTCCTATGTCATATACAGGCTTCATTATAACAAAGGAATCCCATTTTTGACATAGCTTTTTATATAAAATCTCACACTCTCCACTCAATCACATCTTCTGTTCTCTTCCGCAGTCTGGCCTCGGGTGCTTCATCCGCATAGCCGACGGCAAGAACTGCGTACAGCTCACCGCCCGCCCAGTCGCTCAGTTCTTTCTGGGCAAAAAAGGAATTGCAGATCCACAGACTGCCAAGGCCCTGTGCGGCAGCCTCCAGCGTCATATTCTCAATCGCTGCGCCGATAGACTGGGAATTGCAGATTTCGGATACACGCTCGTCCATGGAAAGTGCTTTTCTAAAAGAACTTGCTTCCTGAAATATTTTCCTGATGCTGAGATTCCGGTGACGCAGGTAAAATCTGACCGGAGTGCCTGTCTCAGAATCGGAGCATTCATTGTTGTGAACTTCCAGTTCCTTAACAATAAATTGTTTAATCCTCTTAATGTCCATGTATAGCAGATTTGTTTGTACAGTTTTTCAAATTTGCTCATTTATAGCTATACATTTAAAAGTTTTGCACTTGTTTTTTATCTCACCAAGAAAATTGTAAGAGGGTCAGACCCCAATGTCTCTCACACGATTTCTTTTATACTCTGCGGGATGCTTTTAATCCTCGATTGCTGCCTTACGGGCATTGATTGCCTTTATCACATCCATATCAAACTTTGGTTTACGTTCATAGGTATACAGACCGTTTAACTCCTGCTCCACATCATACAGCTGGGTATAGCAGAAGGCAAACATATGGGGATTGTCCAAAAGGGCATCGGTCAGTCCCTTATATCGGTTCAGGAATTCCTCCTTGGTAGCAGGACCTGCACCATAGCCCCAGCCATCCTTTTCAACACCTTCCTCGTCCCACTTGATACCGCCATACTCACTGATGAAGGTAGGGATACCCTTTACAGGTGTCTGCCTGTAGCCATGATTATCTTCCAAATCACCTCCCTGTTTAAAGGACTCGTAGGTTGCTGCAAACTTTGCCGGATCCTGCTCATAATTGTGTAAGTCATAGATGTCCGTCACCACATGATAATTTCCGCTGGTATCAATGCAGGGTCTGGTGGTATCATACAGCTTTGTCATCTTATACACATTGGCCAGTAAGCTGTCATCCTGCCTTCTTCCCTCATAATCCCATGTCTCATTAAACGGACACCAGCCGATGATGGCGGGATGGTTGAAGTCTCTCTCCAAGGCTTCCATCCACTCAGGCAGGAAATATTTTAATGCTGCTGGATTGCTGTAATCCAGTCCCCAACAGCCCTGCTCGCCCCATACCAGATAGCCTGCTTTATCGCAGTGATACAAGAACAGAGGCTCAAATACCTTCTGATGGAGTCTTGCGCCGTTGAAGCCTGCAGCCATGGACAGTTCCACATCCTTGACAAGTGCTTCCTCTGTAGGCGCTGTGTAAATGCCATCCGGATAGAAGCCCTGATCCAGCACCAGTCTTTGGAACACGCTCTTATCGTTGATGAGGAATTTCTCTCCATCCAGTCTTACCTCACGCATACCAAAGTAGCTTTCTACCTTATCTTCTCCATAGGTTAATGTAAGGTCATACAGTCTGCCATGACCCGGCTCCCACTTTTCCAGACGGGACAAAGGAAGTGTCATGGTAACGGTGCCGCCCTCTGACTTTGCGCTTACGCTGCCACAGGGCTCTCCCCCATAAAAGGCCTTTGCTTCCAGTGTACCCTGCCCCTTTACTACCGCCTTAATTCCCAGAGTTGCCTCTGCCAGGTTTGGATAATATTGCACTTTTTCAATGTAGCTTTCCGGTACCCACTCAAGCCATACCGTCTGCCAGATACCTGTCGTTCTGGTATAATCACAACCTCTGGAGTAGAAGAAATGACTCTGCTTTCCCTTGGGCTGCTTTCCGCCTCTCACATCATCTGCTGCAAAAAGCGTAATGTCATTTTCTCCTTCCTTTACAAGCTTTGTAATATCAAACGTAAAGGAAACATAACCGCCCTGGTGTCTGCCTGCCTCTACTCCATTGATCCATACTCTTGCATCATAGTCCACTGCGCCGAAGTGTAAGAGAAGATCTCCCTTCAGCTCCTCCCCTGTCAATGTGATGGTGCGGTGATACCATACGCTGGGGATAAAGTCCTTATAGCCGATTCCGCTCAGATCACTTTCCGGGCAGAAGGGCACCAGGATCTTCTTCTCCCAATCTGTCTTTCCTTCCTGCCATTTCTGATCTATGCCGCTGCATCCAAAGTCAAAGGAAAAATCCCATTCTCCATTCAGGTTTTTCCAATGCTCCCTCTTCATCTGGGGCTGGGGATGCTCCGGTCTGGGTATTTGTGTCATAATTTTGTCCTCCTGTGATCATTTATTTGGGTTGATTTCATTTTTATTTTATATGGTGAAAGCCATAGTTGACAGGCTTACTCCTTTTTACTACAATGCTGTTATTACATTATTGCAATTTGCTTTCAAAAAATGGAGGAACCACCATGCCTCAGGAAATTACACGCACACAGATTGAAAAATACACTGTCTACACCGGCCCTACCGCGGAAAGCTTTTCTCCCATCATGGCCGGTATCACTTACCCGGATCCTGCCTATGAGATCCTGGTTTATCGCAGACCCCTGTGTGTGTTTGAATACGTTTTAAGCGGCCGTGGACATATCGAGCGAAACGGCAGTATCCTCACTGTAAATGCCGGAGATGCCTATATCCTTACTGCCGGCACCTACCACCACTACTATTCAGACAAAGTTGATCCCTGGACCAAGATCTGGTTCAATGTCAGCGGCAGTCTGGTACAGCATCTTCTCTCCGATTACGGCTTAGACGGTGTCACCCTGATCCCCCGCTTCCATAACGAAACACCTCTGACCCGGATCCTTGATGCCTTTACCGCCGACCCTGTACACTCTGCTGACAAGCTGGCTGTACTGCTCCATCAATATATTCAGGAGCTTGCGGATTTTCTGGCAAACAAAGTTCCCATCAATCCTACTGCACTGGCGATCCGCAATTATATCGATATGCACTTAACAGAAAGTCTGTCCTTGGATCATCTGGCAGATACCGTTTCCCTATCCCGCTCCAGGCTCATCCACCTGTTCCAGGAGGTATATCATGTTGCTCCCTACCAGTATTACCTGTCCCAGAAGTGCAAGCTGGCCCAGTCCATGCTAAGCCGCACCACTCTTCCTGTTTCTGCCATCTCCACACAGCTTGGGTTCTTAGACCCTCACCACTTTTCTTCCTTTTTCAAGAAACAGTGCGGTCTGTCCCCGGCTTCTTACAGAAAACTCCACACAGCGCCTGGGAATTTTCCCACCTAAGTATTATTCTTTCTAAAAATGGAACCAAGGCAACGAAACTACTTTTTTAAGTACTTTCATTGCCTTGGATTATAGTGCATTTTCTTTCTGTTTACGATACAAAATACAGCTAAAAAGGTATGAATTATTGCTACTACATATTCGGTTTACGTTTACCATTTGGGCTTCGATTTGATTTGCAATCTCACCCACCTAATCGCCTGATCAAGTTTCTGTTCGTAGGCTCAAGAACTTTGCTACACCACTTCCTCCATCCATACCGTTACTGATACCGACTTGTGATTCGCTACACTTGGCGGTAAATACCCGTGACTGGACTTGCACCAGCAAGATTAGTGCCATGCTCGGCACACAAAATGACTGCCCCGCCTGCTCAAATGCAGCAGAACAGTCATCTGATCTTTTTATTCACTTTTTATGAAACAAATTTTCCAACGATCAGGCAGATTACAATCGTAATCACCATATCCGGCAGAGTGTTTCCCAGCGGCATGTCGATGTTCATCAGAATTCGGTATACCACAAATCCAATCACCCAGATGATCAGATTCGGAATATGTACGGCCAGGCTGCTCTTGTCCCGTTTCAGCAGGAAAAAGTCGGCAATCTGGATTGCGATCATCGGTGCAAAGACAGAGCCGATCAGATAGAGGAAATCTGTGATGTTATCCATCGGATATACAATCGCTGCGATGGTTCCAATGACGGTGACAACGATGGCCACATGCTTTCCATTCCATTTGCTTACGACGGTCTCGCTGGAAATTCCTGCGGAGTAGGCATCCAGAAATGTCGTTGTTACTGTTGAAAATACAATAATCAGAAGGCCCGCAATGCCAAGGCCTACCTTCAGCATGATCTGCGCGATGTCATATTCTCCGGTGATGATCGCTGCTCCCATTCCAATCACATACATCCAGCAGCTGACGATTCCATAGACAACCGCGCTGATGGCCGTTGCTTTGACCGGTTCTTTTGCTTCTCTTGTGTAATCGCTGATCAGCGGCAGCCAGGATAACGGCATCGCAACCGCAAGTTCTACTGCTGCACCGAATGTCATACTGTCATCCGATGGTGCTCCTGCTCCGCCTCCGGCAAAGATGACCTTGCTCAGGATCAGGCTAAGCAGAAATAATGCTGCCATGGCAACCGTGTTGATTTTACCAAGATTCGTGATTCCGATCACAATCCAGAGAATAATCAAAACTCCGATCACAAGGCACCAGATCCATCTGCCCGTATGCATTACGCCGTCTGCGGCGAGCGCTCCGTCATAGATCATGATGGCGGTCCAGCCAACGAGCTGCAATACATTCAGGACAGCAAAAAGGATGCTTCCCTTCTGTCCAAAACTCATTTTTACGGTTTCCATGGCACTTTTTCTGACCCTTCCGCCGATCACGCCCGCCAGAAACAGCATCAGGCATCCGATGATATGGCCGATAAGAATCGCTGCCAGACCTTTTCCCATGCCGAGCGGTGCAAGGTATGTTCCGGTCAGGATTTCGGCAATCGAGACACCTGCCCCAAACCAGATCAGGCCATTCTCGAACAGGCCGGTACGTTTTTCGTTCATTTTCATGTTCCTCTCTTTGCTTAAATTTTCATACCGGAAACCATTTTAGCACAGAAGGGAAAATGCGGCAATGAATTTACTCTATCCGTTCATCTGACTCCCAATCTTTCTCCAATCATCCCAGCTTTTCAGACCATTCTGCTTCCTTAAAGCCGATCAGCACGGTATCACCATCGATCAGCAGCGGGCGTTTCACCAGCATACCATTCGTGGCAAGAAGCTGCAGCTGTTCCTCTTCGCTCATGGCAGGAAGTTTGTCCTTCAGTTTCATTTCTTTATAAAGAAGGCCGCTGGTATTAAAGAACTTTTTAAGTGGAAAGCCGCTCTTAGAATACCATTCCTTTAACTCACCGCAGGTTGGATTCACATCCACGATGTTGCGCTCGGTATATTCTATTTTCTGTGCATCTAACCATTTTTTCGCTTTCTGGCAGGTTGAGCATTTTGGGTAACATATAAATAACATTTCTCCATCTCCAATCAAATATAATTTATCCATAATCCTGTATCTTTTGCCGGAATCATTTCAGCACAGGAACGGAGGATCGGCAATTATTTTCCTTCTTCCAAGATCAATTCCAGCACCTTCATCAGCTTCGGAATCCAGCCCATCTATCTTATATAGACGAGCTGTTTGAGCTCTTTTGGTCTTTCCTTTTTCACAATTATGCAATAATAATCTATAACTTTGCACATACCAAATCATACAAAGCACTCATAAGTTCTTCCCCGTTCCGGCATTCTGCGACCATCGAAATAACCGCATTCTTGTCCGGAAGGATCATGGAAATCTGAGAATATTTTCCATCCGCCCGGTAGGAATTATATTCTCCTCTCCAGAAAAGATAACCATAATTGTCTGTATCGGATGCTTCTGTACTTTCTTCTATCCATTTTTCGGATAAAATCTGTTTTCCATTCCATTTTCCCTTATTCAGGTAAAACAATCCGAATTTATGAAGTTCAGAAAGTGTAAGGAACAATCCACCTGCGCCAAAGCTGTTTCCAAGAGGATCCGTCTCCCATGTCGGCCGCTTGATTCCAAGATGTTTAAAAAGCCTTGGTGTAAGATAAGAGACCAGATCGCATCCGGAACGTCTCTGTACAAGAATGCCTGCCAGGTAGGGACCAACATTATTATATACAAAATGTGTACCTGGCTTATATTGAAACGGAATCGCCAAAGACATTTTTACCCAGTCATCCTCCTGGTATAATGGCCGCTGTTCTCCCATAAGGCTGCCCTGTTCCTGTCCTAAACACATCGTAAGCAGGTCTCGAACCGTTGCCATTTTCAGATTATCATCGATCACATCGGGTAAATCTTCGGGAAAGGCATCCGTCAGTTTTTCATCTAAAGACAGTAATCCTTCCTGGACAGCAAAACCAACTGCACAGGATGTGAAGCTCTTCGTTGCAGAATAGATATTTCTACGGCATTCGGGTTCGCTGTACCATTCATTTATGAGGTCGCCATCTTTTGTGACCTTTATTCCAAGGACGTGAAAGGTTTTTGCAGCTCCTATAAAATCAGATATGTCCATAGCTAGGTTCCTCCTTTATTTTTACTATAATAATTTGTAGTATCTTTGCCATGTTGTCTTTCTGAAATTTTTATAAACCTATGTATATTTCCTCCTCATCAACCACTTCTGATCAATGCATTTCACCTCACCATCAAACCGAATATGAAGATGAACTCCGCCAGATCTCAGATTAATCTTTTCTATGATTCCATCTCCGAATTTCGGATGTGTGATATTGTCTCCAATTTTATATTGAACAACTTCATCCTTCTGCTTCTGTGCTTTCTGCTGGCGCTGATACGTATCTCGAATCGGCACTGTCTTATCATGAATCCGGCTTTTTAATACTTTATCATAGTTATGATCCAACAGCGCCTCTCCTGCCTTATAATAAGGTGTCGGTGCTGCACCTATAAGAGAACAACAATATTTCCACGCACTTCCATGTGTTCCAGCCTGCCATTTATACTTCTCAGGTATCCGCATATTGTACTGCATGTAATGCGCATATTCATGCTTGAATAAATCGATACGGTCCTCTTTTGACAACGGATTGTTGACTCCGTACGCAACAAAGAGCAGGGAAAAATGAAAATGTTCCTTTTCATGAGCACTCTGCCTTGTATAGGATCCCAGAGAATCGGTCTCAAATCCAAATGTTACCGGTATTTTTGCTCCATTCAAATGAAATTTCCGGTCCAGTTCCTGATATAAATTCTGAATTAATGCTGTCAAAATTGGGATTTCTTTCTGCAGCCGCTGGCGTAAAAACTGGTTTTCTTGATCATAATAAGTCATTCTTTCATGTTTCCTCCCAGCTTTTCTATTGCCACTTCTTCCATATCTCCGGCTGATAACCGAGCGTAGAAAGTTTTCCATTTCTGACCACTGGTGTCTTAATTACAGATGGATTTTCCATCACTTTCTGAAGCTTATCCTCATCAGCAATGTATTTAATCAAAGCTAATAAATCCTTGTCTTTGCCATCCCAATTAATCATATTTTCCAGTCCACCATTTGCCTGAGCTACAGAATTAAATTCCCCTTTACTCATGCCTTTTTCCTTCATGTCTACGAACTGGTACTTGATGCCGCGCTCTTTGAAAAAACGCTCGGCTTTCTTTGTATCGTTGCATTTCTTTGTTCCAAATATTTGTATATTCATTGTAATATTCCCTTCTGGAGCCAAAATTGCCGTATGCCATAATCTTGCGTATTATCTTACATACTTTCTTCCTTGATTATACAAGATTTCAGTTCTTACTTTTTAATTCCGACCTTTTGAACCTTTATCTGCCTAGAATCAGCTTTACTGCATCAATCAGATCCTCACTAAATCCTTCGAGCTCATCCATCGTAATAACTCCATCTCCGACTAAATATGCAATATCCCAAATTGCCGTAGATTTCCGAAGTTCAATCAGAACTCCTGGATTTTTCTTGTCCTGCCTAATGCGCTTCTCAAGTGTCCAAAAATGATCTGATGCATTTCCCGTGTTCGCGGGGTCAGGTACCTGTTGCAGATGTCGTCTTGTATAGGATCCCAGAGAATCCGTGTCAAATCCAAAAGTTATCGGGATTTTTGCTCCGTTTAAATGAAACTTCCGGTCCAGTTCCTGATACAAATTCTGGATTAATGCCCTCAAAATCGGGATTTCTTTCTGCAATCGCTAGCGTAAAAACTGGTCTTCTCGATTATCATAAATCATTATTTTATGTTTCCTCCTGATGTAAGGTGCTGACCCCAATGCTATGAATCTTCTATGTTCTCGGTCACTTAATTATATATTTTGTTCCTCTGCCTTTTCCTTCAACTGCAACCACACCCTTTTCTCCCATGGTTTTAAGTAAATGTGTTGTTTTTGATTTTCCAAATGGGACATATGGTGCAATTTCACTTATTGATTTTAACATCGTCTTACTTAATAATTTGTAAATTACTTTTTCATCCTCAGTCAAATTAACATTCGTTTCAAATAGCGGCAGCACAATTTTTATAGCATTTTCTGATACCTCAAAATCTGGTTTTATCAGACTCTCTGCATACAGTTGTTTTATTCGTGTAATTCCCGTTCCAAATATCTCTACAAATCCCAATCTGTAAAACACATTTGCAAGATTTCTATTCCTTAAAACAGAAAGTTTACCTGATAAATATTCTTCGGCTGTTATTCCAGCTGGCAATCCACCAGGAGATACAACCTCTATTCTATCATCAAACATAGAAACTCTGATGTGTGAATCAATATCCCATACCCTATGAATTAAAGCATTTGCAATTGCTTCTCTGAAAGCTGCTTGTGGTATTTTCTCCATCGTTTTTCTATCAGCGCCCTGTATGACTTCATATTGGTAATAGTCTTTAAATACAGCAAGTGTTTTTTCATATACATCTAAAACTGATACATTTTCAAAGGTTACTCTTTTTTGAATAATACTGATGTTCTCACCGAACTTAACAAGATCAATTCCGGAAAAATGATTTTTATCTGCCAAAAGTCCTGCTGCATTATTAAAACCATTTGCATTGTCATACAGATTCAGTGTCTTTAAAGTATCCTGATTGAAACTTTCAATCTGAATATTTTCTTTTAGTTTATGCTGTAAAAAATCAAAAGATAGCTCCTGATCTTTACACTGTAATTCTTCAAAGCTAATATTTTTTTCCTTCTAATACAAGCCTTGAAAATTCAAGTGTGTCTACCTCTATCGTTGCTGTATCATTTCGTTTGTATGCTTTCGATTTATATAAATATGGCTTCTGAAGACCACTTTTTACAGTAAGTTTTATCGTTTGATCATTATTCTGTAGTTCAAGCATATAATTTGGCTGAGGCGAAATACTGTCATTGATTTTATTTTCGATATCCAGGCAAGCCTGCTTTACATCTGGCAAGCCTTTTACATTTCCATCATCATCTACGCCAAAAAGAATCATTCCGCCATTATAATTCGAAAAGGCACTGACTGTTTTCAAAAAAATATTCGTAATCGTTTCCTTGAATTCCAATATTCTTGTTTCACGCATAGCAATCATTTCCTTTCCCAGTCTTAATGGTTATATTATATGTTTAAATACGCGAAAAATCAATCGTAAATTTTTACGATTGATTTTTCAATTGATTTTGAGTGTGTTTTTCTGTTATTCTTCTTCATTTCAATTCACGTCTTCACGGGAGACGACCAATGCCGCTTCACTTTATAGTAAGTGTTCTACCGGTTGCGATTTTTCTGGGCTGGTATAATTTATTTATGTTTTTTTAGATTTTTTTATTTTCTCTTTCGAGTCCCAGACATCCTGACAAATGCTTTCATCATTATTTTTATTTTTTTCTTTCCTGAAACCTGGAACTTTAAATATGCTTTATAAGTTTTTTCCAATATTTTCAAGTTCTTTTATAGAATCCTTATTTTTTGCAAGTTCATCACTGGCTGTTGCATAATATGATTTTTGGAAAATCATATCCCATGAAAGATATTTCGCCATGCAGTCGAACTGTTTGTCAATTAACTCATACTGGATACTGTCCACCGGGGATCCTCCCACAACGATTGTTCCAACTTTTTTATTTTTCAGCTGCAAACCGCGGCAGTAGCACTTATCAATGATAAGTTTCAACTGCGCAGACATTCCCCACCAATATACCGGAGTAGCAAAAAGAATCACATCTGCAGCAGTAATTTTATCAATCGTGGGATTTGTATCATCCTGATCAATACATCCTTTATAACATTGACAGACCCCACATCCCTTACAAGGTGCTATATGAAGTCTGTCTGGTTGGATGATTTCAATCTCATTCTTTTCTGATGCCCCTTTTATAAATGCGTCAATCGCCGTCAGCGTGTTTCCCCTTCTGGCACTTCCGTTAATAATCACAATTTTCATGTATGTTTCCTCCAGCTTCTGATTTCATGAAATCATTATACCTTTTTTCGCTTATCCTGTCATCACATTTCATCAGATCAGAACCTGTCAAAACCTTTCTCCTTCGCGATTGTCGCACGTGTGCGGCGCTTTGGACGATATGGGCGATACAGGTCTTCTACTGCCACAAGCGTTTCCGCTGCCAGAATCTGTTTCTTTAATTCTTCTGTCAGTCTCTGATTAATATCCATTCTTTTTAGTTCTTTCCACTTTCATAGGCGTTCTGCACCCGTTCGGTCAGCACTTTTCCACCGTTTGCATACCATTCTATCACAAAAGTATCAAAGTAATCCACTGGTTTCTCCCCACTAATGATCTGAAGAAATGCTTCCTGTTCCAGTTCCTGTAATTCTTGCGGAATTTCTGCATTTACATTTTCCAGAGGCAATGTCGATGTACTTGTTATTCCTGCCTTCTGCAGTTCCCCCACAGCCTGAATTCTTGACGCATACGCCGCCCATCCATTCGCGGTTGTCAGCTGTCCATTCAAGTAAGATTTACATGTATTAAAATAAGACTTTTCCAAACCGCTAAGCTCTGATACATCAAGCGTCTTATCCAGTGCTGCCTGAATATGTTCTGTCGTACGGTAAAGTGCATCCTCATAATCCACATTAATATTCAGTGGCCGGGCCGTCGGATCTACATTAATAGAAAAATAATCATTCACTTCTCTTGCCGCACTATCATTTGCATATCTAGACTGATCAAAAATCGCACTCACATACTTTGCTACAATTTCCGGATGCTCATATCCTTTACGCACCACCACATACATCCACTGGTCATACGATTCAAAAACTGATATCTTCTGCGTCTCATTTACCTGTTCTTTGTCTAAAAGATACGGTTTCCACTCTGCATTTGAATCGACATTATATGCTGCACTCAACGGGTTATTCGGAGCCCACCAGCGTCCATAGATAGCACCGCAATGTCCGGTTTTTAACAGATCATCTATGTTTTCCGTCTTTCGTAGCAGGAATCTCTGGTCGAGTATCTCATCCTCATATAGATTGTGAAGTTTCAAAAGCGCTTCTTTTGTTTCCTGTGTTACTGACCCATAAACTACATTTCCATTTTTATCCAGGATCCAGTGACATGGCATTGCACCGGCATGTATAAAAGTTGCATCCACTCCATAAGTCTGATCCGCACCGGCAACCACGTCTGTACTACAGGCAAGGCCGATTGTCTGACCGTCTCCTGCTGCATCCTGTTCTACAAATGCCCGGATCACTTCCAACGCTTCTCCTACTGTTTCCGGTTCCTTTAATCCCAACTTCTCAATCCAGTCTTTCCGCAGCCAAAGAAGCGGAGTTCCATCGTCAATCACCGTATTCGGAAATGCATATAGCTTTCCATCCACGGTTGCAGACTGTAAAAGAGAATCTCCATAACTTTCACACATTTCTTTGATCGTATCTGTCGTACACTCTTCATACGTTTCTGTAAGTTCTTCGATCAGGCCTGCTTCAATCAGGCGGAGCAGGTTATCTCTTCCCTTCACAACAAGCACGTCTGGAATATCACGATCTTCAATCGCTACATTGACCGCCTCTTCATAAGTATTGCCATCCTGCAATTCAAAGACATCTTCATTCTGAATATTAAGTATTTTCTTCAAATATCTCGTATATGCATTATTTTCGTACGTATCTCCTACAGGAAGATTCGAATTATTCGCCCCTGCAATCTTGCCAAGTGTATAGGTAACAGTCTCAGGATATTTCCCAAGTGGTGTATGCATCGCTTTATACATCAGCTTTCTTTTCACTTCAACTGCATTGCTTGCACCAGACTCACTTTGAGATGCTTCTAACTGTTCCATCTGTCTTTGACTTTCCTTCGTCTCAAAATAGGTTCCGCACCAAAGCATCAGCAATAAAATTAATGCAAGCTGGGCTGAGAGAATTCGCTTTTTCATATCGTTTTTCATAACACCTTCGCCTCCGTGTTCTTCGGAATTCGGATAAAGACCCGCGTTCCTTTTCCTGGAGTACTTTCTATCTTCATCTCACCTTTTTCTCCATAAAGGACATGGATTCTGTCACAGACATTTCGCACACCATAACCGGAGGACTGATATGTCAGAATCTGATCCGCCTTCTCCTGCGTCATTCCCGCACCATTGTCCCTGATTTCAAAGAAAATGTGCTCAGCCTCTTCACGAATCGTCAGCCACAACGTCGGATTCTCATTATCTGACACATCAATTCCATGATCGATTGCATTTTCTGCAAGTGGCTGCAGGATCAACTTCGGTATCAGATAATCATTAAGACCATCCGAAATCTGTTCAACCACACGGAACTCATTATCATGCATAACAAGTTGGATTTTGAGATATGCACGGATGTTATCAATTTCTTTTGCCACTGTAGTCATTGTTTCACCACGATTCAGGCTTGTCCGATAATAAGTAGACAGTGCCAATGTCACATGACTGATTTCATCCTCCCCCGCTTCAATTGCTTTCCAGTTGATGATTGAAAGCGAATTATAAAGGAAATGTGGATTGATCTGTGCCTGCAGTGCTCTCATCTCACTGTTCTGAAGCTGGATCTTACTTTCATATACTTCTGAGATCAAATGGTTCATCTGATCCATCATGCGCCGAAATGACCGGATCAGCACACCCACCTCGTCTTTGGATTTACTCTGCACGGTAACTTTACGAAGTCCCATATTAATCAGGTTCATATTTTCAGTCAATAACTCCAACTGCGATACCATACGGAGGGAAAAAACATATCCCAGAAAACTCAGAAGAAGAACACTGATCAAAATAATCGGAATATTTTTGAGCAAAAGCTTATGGATTGCGTTTTCACTTACTGCCTTTGGACGATAGATATAGAAATTCCATCCTGTATCCTTCATTGTCCGCCGTACCAGATAATAATTCTCACTGATACCTTTCAGACTCTCAATATCCTTCGGACGATATTTCTTATCCATAGAACACTCGGCATAGACAATATTTCCATTATCATCCTGAATCATGCCTCCTGTATTATCTGTGAGCTGGCTCATGAATGGTTCAAGAACTTTTTCATAATCCAGACGCATCTCCAACACCGCTTTGATCGTATCATTGTCATAGAATTTCCGACTGGCAATGATTGATTTATTCACACCGCGAGTGATGCTCCACTGCATTAATGTTCCCTCATTCAACCTGGAATACCACTGTTGATTCTCCGCTTCCGACATTGGAAGAAGTGTATCTCCATGCGGCACTTCTATATTGTCAGAATATAATGTAATGCTCTGGATCTCTTTGTGATAGATCGTCGGCATCTGCAACAGTGGATCAGCCACCTTCACATATTTCAAATACTTCTCATAATCCGACTCTGTCTCCACATCAAAAATATTCCTGAGATTTTGAGAATAAGACAGATAATCAACCAGGTTCTTATAGATCTGAGACTGATTCTCAATCGAACTCACTGACTGTTCCAACATTTTCTCCAGATTGTACTGTTCCTTCTCTCGCAATTGATTCATCATGCCATACTGCATGGAAAAAGCAAGGAATCCTACCGGAACCAGTCCTGCAATCAGCATCAAAACAGACAGTTTTTACGAAATTTCAGATTTTCAAATCGATGGATCAACTTCCGTATTTGTTTTTTCATCCGCCGCTATTCCTTTCCTGCATGCTTCCGGTGTATCTCCGAAAAACTCTCTGAAACTTCTGCAGAAGTATGAGTTATTGGAAAATCCTACTTCTTTCGCAATTTGGGAGATTTTCATATTCGTTGTCTCTAAAAGCTCTTTTGCTTTATTCATTCGCACTTCACGGATAAAACGGTTCAGTGTCATCCCTGTTTCTTCTTTAAATACAGCACTTAAATATCCCGGTGACAGAAAAACCATTGCGGAAAGTGTCTCTGCTCCCAGATCCTTTTCCTTATAATGGTGATAAATATATCCCTTCACGGTTGTAACTTCTGATCGGAACCCATCTTCCTGCTCTTGCATGCAATGTTCATATTCCTGAAGTACTTCTTCTACTATAGCAATCACATCATTAAGGTTTCTGCAGCGATATAATCGATCCACTCTCTTTGAAAGCATCTTTTCATCCAGCCCTTCCATCTGGTCGAGCAATTCTTTCATAATTCCAGAAAATACAAACTTTACATACATATCCGAAAATTGCTTATGCGCACGATATTTTTCTTCCAGTCTCTGAAAATCCTGACGGAGATGTGGCAGATCTTTATATTGAATATCTTTCGTAATCTGTTCCATGATTTCAGAATCTTCTGCCGGATCAGCTTTCTTCTCTTCCTGCTTCTCCCCGTGGAAAAACAGATGCTGACGTGGCTGATAGAACTGCTCTTCTAACATTCCTTCCAGCACCTTAAATTCCTCTGCCAGATTTTTTCCATCTTCGATTTCCTCACTGACTGCAAAATAACATTCACTGTCAAACTGTTGCGCAAAAAAACGATACATTTTCTCTACGATTCCATGATAATCTGCATATTTTTCCGTGAACAAAAAGATGGATTCGTTCGAATTCAGATTCACATAATGAAACTCTCTCTGCACCTCTTCCTTCAGGCTCATCAGGAAATGTTCCTCTTCCGTTTCGAAGAATCCATTTGAGGCACTGACAAGAACCATACGGGTAAATTGGGACAGATCATCTTCCATTCCATCTGTAAGTTTCTTAAACTGAACAAAATCTTCCTCTTTTCCCCCATACAGATATTTCAGTAAAAAGTATTTTTTCAGATAATCTTCTTTCTTTTCCTGCTGCTCTTTTTTCTCTATCTTAGAAGAAATATTTTCCATCACTCGTTGAAAAGTCTTATGGAATTCCTCCGGATCAACCGGCTTCAGAACATAGTCCACAACTCCATACCGCAATGCTTCTCTTGCATAAGAGAAATCATTATATCCGCTGAAGATCACGATTTCCATATCCGGATGATCTTCTCTCACTGCTTTCGTCAGCTCCAGTCCATTCATATAAGGCATCTTTACATCCGAAAATAAAATATCCACATGGTTTGATTCTAATACTCCCAGTGCATCCTTTCCATTCGTTGCTTCTAGGATCTGGAATTCTCCTTCCTCCCTCTTTAACAGAAAGCGGATTCCCCTTCGCTCCAGTTTTTCATCATCCACGATCAATATTGTAATCATTTCCCCACTCCTCCCACACGTTCACTTTACATTTTCACTATTCCTTTTATAACGTCCGAAAACAGCAGGGAATGTTCACTCACTCTCTGCTGTCTTTTTTTTAATTTTTTATAATTCTATTTTAATTCATTTTTTAGACAATGTCCACACTAGCCTTTAACCGCTCCGGCTACAACGCCTTCGATAATATATCTCTGGCAGAACAGGTAGAAGATGATAATCGGCACAATTGCAAGAACCAGAGTTCCCATCATTGCTCCCATATCTACAGAACCGTATCCACCTTTCAGATACTGAACTGCCATCGGCACTGTCTTATATTTTCTCTGATCCAGTACGAGTGATGGAAGCAGGTAGTCGTTCCAAATCCACATTGCCTGAAGAATTGTAACTGTTACGCAAGTCGGCTTTGCAATCGGAAGTACAATTCTGAAGAATGTCTGGGTTGGTGTACATCCATCAATCATTGCAGCCTCTTCAATCTCCAATGGAATGGATTTCATGAACCCGGTAAACATAAAGACGGAAAGTCCTGCACCAAATCCAAGATAGATCACAACCAGTCCCCACGGATTTCCCATATGAAGCATATTTGCGATCTTGGATAATGTAAACATTTCCATCTGGAATGGCACGATCATTGCAAACAGGCAAAGCATGTAAAAGATCTTTGTAAATTTTGTCTTCACGCGGCAGATATACCATGCACACATGGAGCAACATAAGATAATCACTGCTACAGATAAGATTGTGATAAATAAACTCCATCCAAATGCCTGAATCAGCCCTGTCTGCTTAATACCACGGGTATAGTTCTCTAATCCGACATACATCTTTCCGGTCGGTATCTCGAACGGTGCTTTACTGATATAGACTTTTTTCTTAAAGGAGTTGATAAATACCAGTATGATCGGATACAGATACAGCAGGCTGAGTAGTGTAAAAATAACGGTTAATAATGTACCATGTTTTACTTTTTTATTCATTACTGCTGCACCTCCTTTGATGTTGTCAGTTTATTCTGGATCAATGCAATCACTCCTACGATAATAAAGAAGATAACTGCTTTCGCCTGTCCTACACCTTCCCAGCCAGTTCTTCCATAGAATGTATAATAGATATTCAGGGCAAGCATTTCTGACATCTTATCCGGTCCACCGTTTGTCAATGCAAGGTTCTGGTCAAAAAGTTTAAATCCGTTTGTAAGTGTCAGGAAGGTACAGATTGTAATGGATGGCATAACCATCGGAATTGTAACATATCTTAAAAGCTGTACTTTATTCGCTCCATCAATCTGTGCTGCCTCGATCAGCTCTCCAGGAATATTCTGGATTCCTGAGATGTAGATGATCATCATGTATCCAACCTGCTGCCAGAGCATCAGGATAACCAATCCCCAGAAACCATATTTTGAAGAATATGTAAGTGTTTTCTGGAAATGTGCCAGAATACCATTTAATAACAGCTGCCATACATATCCAAGTACAATACCACCGATCAGGTTCGGCATAAAAAATACAGTACGGAAAATATTGGTTCCCTTAATATTCTTTGTCAAAAGCATTGCTACCGCAAATGCAAAAATGTTGATCAATAATACTGTCACAATTGTAAATAATGCGGTAAACCAAAGAGAGTGAAGAAAATCTCCGTCTCCAAGGATCTTTGCATAGTTGCTAAGTCCAATAAATTTAGCGTCTGTCACCGTTGTGAACTTGCAGAACGAAAGATATACGCCTAACACAAACGGTGCAAGGAAACCTATCGTGAATGCAATCAGCGTCGGTAATACAAATACCGGAAAATATCTCTTTATTGCTTTTTGCATGTTCTTCTCCTCCTGTCTTTCTTTTCTGTAAAAAGCCTTTCTGCGCCTTTGCTTTTCACAATTCTAATTACATAATTTCAGCCTGCCCCGGTATGCTCGTTGGCAGGCTGTTTGATCTTCTTCTCTATTTCACAGCCTTTTTATCTGCCTATCCTGTGAAAAGTCTTTTTTATTCGTTTGCTGCTGCGTATTCTTCAGCCCATCCATCAACAAATGCTGTCTGTACACTATCCCATGCGCCTGTACCCTGTGCATAGTTCAGAAGAGCTCCACCAAGATTGTTTTTCCAGTTCTCAGATGGCATTGTTGTAAAGTTCCAGCTTACTGGTGTCTTTCCTGCCTCTGTATACTCAGCATTTGCTTTTACAAGCGGGTTGTCCGGAAGGTAATCTGAGAATGTTGTGAACGGTGTTACAAATCCCATCTCGTTAGCCAGCATGTCACGACCTTCATCGCTCTCAACTACCCATTTCATAAAATCAAGTGTTGCCTGAATGTCTTCTTCTGAAGCGTTCTTATTTACACACCAGTAGTTCTCAGATCCTGTACAAAGTCCCTGATTTTCTTCTCCATCAACTCCGATGTAGATTGGAAGCATTCCCATATCTTCATCTGCTACTTCATTATCTTTGATATCATTGTAAGCCCATGTACCATTCTGATAGAATACTGCTTCGCCAAGTGCAAATTCACTTGCTGCGTCATCTCCTGTCTTAGAAGAAATCATAGATGGCTCACATGTAGAGTTGTTCAGATACAGATCCCAGATCTGTTTGTAGTTGTCAAGGTATGTTCCTTTGATTGCATCTGTGCTGTCAATTCCGTCTGCCTTATACTCATAGTAGATTGGAAGATTTGCAAGGTGTGTCTTGAATCTCCAGTCAGAGGAAGAATCCATTCCTGCTGAAGTAAAAGCTCCTTCTACTCCAAGATCATCTTTGTGTGCCTGAATCTCTTCTGCAACTGTCTTAAGTGCCTGGAAGTTATTCAGATCATCAATTGATTTGATACTTGCATCCGGCAATTCGAAGTATTTGTTCAGAAGAGCTTTGTTGTAGATCAGACCATAAGTCTCAATAACATAAGCGATTCCATCTACTGCGTCGCCATCTTTTAATATATAATCGTCAGACTCGACATCTTTATAAACATCGCTGTCTGAAAGGTCATAGCAATAATTTTTCCATGTAGCAAGTCCAACCGGTCCGTTTACCTGGAACAATGTTGGTGCCTCATCTTTTGCCATCTCTGATTTCAACTGTGACTCGTAAGTTCCTGATGCTGCTGTCTGTACATCAACCTGAACACCCGTCTCATCTGTATACTCTTTTGCAAGTTCTACCCACTGGTCAGCCTGCTCTGGTTTAAAGTTCAGATAATAAACTTTTCCGGATGACTTATCTCCTTTCGCTGTTTCATCTCCGCTTGATGTGGCTCCACATCCTGCAAGCATTCCTCCTGCCATTGAAGCTGCAAGTACAAGTGCAAGAATCTTTTTCTTCTTCATAATTGAATCCTCCTTTTATGATTACTTTTCTTTGTTTTTCTTGATGATGTTATTATAAGAAAAAGTTCCAAAATAAGATATAATAAAATTCCAAGAAACATAACACTATTTCAAGATTATTGTAATTTTTGAAGATTTTGTGTATGATACAAGAGTTCGCCAAGAACCAAAAATGAAGTTTGAAACAAATAAGTAGAGAACAGCCACGAAATAGAGGGCATAGCAAACAAACCACCGGATTAGCTGGTTTTGAAAATTGAATATATAAACGCAACACCTAATTAGGAGACCGGCGAAGGCTCATCTTTAATGAGATACCCTCGTTGCCTTAGAAGATTAAGTGCCTGTGAAGTTGTAAGAACTTTTTCTTTTTTCACAGGACGTGATTCAAGAAAACCATCGGATGTATAAGGTTTTAAATCTGTGAGTATGTGCCAGATAGCGGTCAGGATCATACGGCAGCGTGCAATAATGGCTTTCTTGTGGCCACGACGTGTTTTGATACGCTTATAGCGGGTGGTAAATTCAAAATGTTTCTTCGATTTGATTAAAGCATTTGCAATCTGTACCAGAACTGGTTTAAAATAAGAACCAGTACAGGAAATCCGAGTGGATTTGATTTTACGGTCGCTCTTATCATTTCGGGGACAACATCCAGCCCAGGAGACGAGGTGTTTTTCTGTGAGGAAGACAGGCATATCACCACCAATCTCTGAAAGCACCTGAATTGCAGTCATTGGATTCTTATCGAATCCAGGAACCGTTCTTATTAAGTTTAAAGCAGCCTCGTATTTATCACTGAGACGAAGGATTTCCTGTTCTACTTCTGAAATGTGCTTTTGAAGTTCGTCTATGTGATCAAGGCACTGTCTGAGCTTTACATCCTGTTCTTTCGAGATATTACCATCAACGGCCGCCTGAATTTCTTCTATTGGAGTTTTACAGCGGCTGTCAACAAAGGGTGACACATCAAATTTTTCCCCAGGGTGCTGCAAAATCTGTTCCGTAATGGAACGGGAAGATTTCCCGAATACATCAGAAAAGACATCATCAAGCTTCAGATTGGAAACAGTAAGACAATTTTGGGCACGATTCTTCTCACCGGTAATCATACAGGTGAGTTTGAAACGGTATCTTACGAGATCCCTGAGTTCTCTGATGTCAGCAGGTGGAATAAAAGAAGGTTTCACCATGCCGCACATGTATAGATCACAGATCCATTTGGCATCTTTGCGGTCGGTCTTGTTTCCTTTCATGGGTTTGGTGTATTTCGGATGGGATAGAGTAACCCGGATTTTGTGTTGCTCTAAGATATTGAAAACAGGGATCCAATACTTGCCGGTAGATTCCATACAGACATCGTTACAGTTGTATTTAGCAAGCCAGACACACAGCTGATGCAAACCTTTAGAAAAGGAAGAAAAGCGAGCCTGCTTATACTCTGTACGATTATTGGAATCCGTGATACCGATACAGGCATAAATCCATGTTTTGTGGACATCAAGTCCACAGCAGTTAAATTTAAAAATTTTAAAAGACAAGTAACTACCTCCTGATAGCATAATGATAAAACGGACAGTGACTGGTCATCCGGCGAGATCGAGTCGACTTCGGAAGAGATAAGTTTCCGGGCTACAGTTATGCGCCACTCATTGATGCCTTAACGGATGACCGACAACATATAAATATGCGAGGTTGCCGCTATACAGCCCCGCCACTCACCTCCACGTGTTCTGTAGTGTGTCAGTCTTATGGAACCATCATATCAGAAGGGAACAAAAATAGAAAGTGAAGGTAACCAACACGTTTCATGGCGCATTGGTGGCTTTCGCAGAAAGACGGGAAATAAATATGGATAAATCCATGTTCATAATAATTCTTTCTCCATAGTCAGATAGTGCAGCTAACCTAAACCAAAACAAAAAACTTCATAAACAACGTCATGGCGAAGCCCCCTTCGCTCTTTTGTTATGTCATTTTTTATTTCCAGCCCATTATACACTATTTCTGACGATTTGAGAAATTTCCTATAAAGCAAAAAAGGCTCGGTGGGTGCAACACCGAGCTTTCGTTTTTCTATTAGAAACTATCTGACAAATCAGAGCTTTAGCAGGTTGCAAGAAATAGATCGGCTTTAGGTTCTGCAACCGAACGGTTAATATAAACAAGATTGAATTCACCAGTGATCTCCATGTCCTCCACTCTAAATGTTGCCAAGTCATTTCGGCAGTGGCTAATTGGTTCATATGCAAAAGTAATCAAATGATCCATTGCAACCAAGTCGCAAATAATAGAAAAATTACTGATGGACGAATGCCGACTGAAGCTGTCCAGTGAATAACCTCTTGCGGCCACGGCTTGTTCCTGAAGCATGTGTGTTCCGGAACCTTTCTCACGCACAAGCAGGCTTTCCTGAAGAACTTCCTCAAGAGAAACGGTTCTGCCTGCAAAAGAATGACGGCGGCTGCATATGCCCAAAAAGCTCTCTTTTTTATAGAGGCGGTGCGGATACTTTTCTTTATCGAACACGCCTTCAATTATTGCAAAGTCCACAGGCATCTGCGGTGGCTCTGCCATTGCCGCTATCGCCCCCACCATCGACGCGGACGACAACGACGTTGCCTACGCCATGTCCGCCACCTTCCTATTT
The DNA here is from genome assembly GCF_003477865.1 of Blautia sp. AF34-10. NCBI lineage: Bacteria > Bacillati > Bacillota > Clostridia > Lachnospirales > Lachnospiraceae > Blautia > Blautia sp. AF34-10. The sequence goes on along the minus strand of NZ_QUED01000025.1, from coordinate 29,855 downwards.
GACATGGCGATGATCGTGCTGTTTCCCATCATGGGCCGGGCACTGGGTATGACGGATCAGGCCTTTGGCATCTGGCAGGTACGGCGGTGAGCGGCACCAAGACTGCCAGCAAGTTCCTGATGGTCTGCGCACTGGCTGCCATCGGATTGAATACCTCCTTCGCCAGCATGAAGAAGGCTGGCATCCGCCCCATGATTCACGGTTTCATCATTTCTGCGCTGGTTGTAATTGTGGCGCTGCTAGTGGAGATGGGCATGGGAATCGTGTAAGAAAGCTACAAGACAATTGAGCAAAGCCACAGTTCAAAACAAAACTGTGGCTTTTGTCTTTGGATTGAGGAATGGCGTTACGTATTTGCTCGAATTACGCAGCTGATGGATGATGCAATTCTGAATTTCCGTCTTGGGAAATACAGCCCCAATCGCCGCAGAGAATCCCGTCAGGTTATCCGTGCAGGCAATGAAAATGTCCTCCACGCCTCGTTTTTTAGCCCGTTGAGTACCGTTGCCCAGTACTTGGCACTTTCGTTTTCTCCTACCCACATCCCCAACACGTCTTTTTTAAGGGCACAACGCACATATCCTTGCTCACTCTTTTTTCATTTTCTTGTTACGGTCTTTCGGGGCAACAGCCCCATCAAATCGCTTGTAAAGCGATTGTGCTTTCGAAAAAAGCATGATACGATATTGCCATAAGCAGTGATGTTGCAACACATAGCTACAATCTACAATAGTGAAAGGAGACGATCTCACCAATGCGATGCTCCCTTGTTTCCAACAAAATAATCCAAGCCCGTGAACGTTTGGGACTCACACAGCAGCAGTTAGCGGAAAAGCTTTGTGTAACCAACAAAGCCGTTTCCAAGTGGGAATGTGGCGTCACACTTCCTGACATCTCGCTTTTGGTGCCTCTATGCCGTGTTCTGGGTCTGACGGTGCAGGAACTGCTGGATGAATACGACGGCAAATTCGGTAATACCCCCGGCTGCCAGACCACGGAAGATCCTGCGCAGGACACGCTGTTTGCGGCGCAGCAGCACAGCCATTACCTGTATATCGATCTCAAAACCACCTCTACGGTGTCGCCCCATTTGTTTGGCCACAACCTGGAGCATACCAGAGCCAGCATCATGGATGGTCTCAGCGCCAGATGATCCGCAACCGGAAGTTTGCCGGCGCTGCGGCGCGCAACGGCGTAGCGCTGGACTGGGAAGGCATCGGCGAATGCGTGTACTTTGCCAATGAACACCGCCTTCCCGGTAGCAACGCAAACGAAGCTTATGTATGTCATTACGCGCACAACGGCATGTGGCGGCGTAACGAATGTCAGTCCAGATGATTCAGAACCCAATTCCGAATCAGGTGAGCGGTATCCGTCAAAAAGAGCTCTTCCTTCAAAAGGACAGGAGCTATCCGTTTGCCGTCGTTGTCAAAGTACAGCAGCCGCTGGATGTGCGCGTCGCGCTCACCAACGCCGATGGTACGCAGATTTATGCGGAAACCGTTTTTCCTGTTCAGCCCGTTCTAGCGAAGGAGGATGCACAGGAAGAGGTGGATGAATGGCAGCGCTTTGAGACGATTCTGACCCCCGGCGTCGACGATGCGCATGCCGTGATAAGCATTACCTACACGGAGCAGGCACAACTGCTCATCGGCGCAGTTTCCATGATGCCGGACAATCATTTCCATACCATGCGCAGGGACACCGTGGAAAAGCTCAAGGAAATCGGCGTGCGTCTGCTGCGCTGGCCGGGTGGCAACTTTGCCGGCGAATATCGCTGGCAGGATATGTTCCTGCATCCCGACAGGCGCGCTCCCATGGAGGGCTACATGGAAAATGAAACGCAGCCCTTTACACACGGCTATGACATGCATGAAATAGACACCGACGATTTTATTGCACTGTGCCGTGAGATCGGCGCGGAGCCCTTCCTCACCATCAATGCCGCCTGGGATTCCCCCGAAGTATGCGCCGCCTGGGTGGAATACTGCAACGGCCCTGCCGAGAGCAAATACGGCAGGCTGCGTGCCCAGCGCGGTCATCAGGAGCCCTACAATGTCAAATGGTGGTCGCTGGGCAACGAAATGGGTTATGGCCACATGGAGGGCGCAAATACGCCGGATGGATACGCATCGCTGGTGGAAACGCATGCGCGTGCCATGCTGAAGGTTACGCCGGATCTGAAATTTGTTTCTTCCGGCCCCTATCCGAATCAGGAGTGGTAGATGTTTCCATCAAGAAGCTGGCTCCCATTGCGCCATACGTTTCTCTGCATACGTACAATTCAGTCCATTGGGACTTCACCTCTCCGGAGGGCATGGAGCGCTGCTATAACGAAATGATCCGCATGCCCATCCACAATCTAGGAATCCTGCGCAGGCTGCATGACATGCTCCCGGAAAAGACATTCATCTCCTACGATGAATGGAATCTGTGGAAAACATGGTGCCGCAATCCTTCCTCCATGGAGGGCATCTTCACTGCGCAGATGCTGCACATGTTCATGCATGAAAGCGAAAAACAGCGCATGCCCATGGCCTGCTACTTTGAGCCGGTTAACGAAGGCGCCATGCAGGTGCATCCGGATCATACCGAGCTGACGGCAACCGGTCAGGCCTTTGCGCTGCTCTCCCGGCATGCCGGCGGAAAGCTGTGTACGGTAGATGGTGTAGAAGACTTTGAAGTCGTTGCCACCATCGATGATCATCATGTGCTGACCCTGACGATGCTCAACCTGAACTGGCAGGAGGAAACTACTTACTCTCTGAATAAATGCGGAACAATTCTGGAAAACAAGGTACTTCAGGCCGAAAATCTGTTGCCTGGTACCCCGTTTACGGAAAATCCCCTGATGATTCATGTCAAGGATGATATTATCAAGGCGAAGCTTCCACCCCGCAGCGTTGCCTGTATCAGTATTTCACTCGTCGAATAACATACACGGAATGCAAAAAAAAATAAAATGAAAACAGCAAGTCGCTCACAGCATGAAAGGAGTAATTTTATGAAAAATGGAAAGTTGACGGTTGCCATCGTGGGCATGGGTTTCGGCAGCTGCTTCCTGCCCATCTATCTGAAGCATCCGGATGTGGAGCATGTCATTATGGTGGATACCAATCCGGACCAGCTGAAGGCGCTGGCAGATATGTACCTGCTGGACGAAAGCTACTACACCACCGACTTTGAAGCGGTATTGCAGAACCCGGATGTGGATGCGGTCCATCTGGTCATTCCGCCCGCGCTGCATGCGCCCATGTCGGTTCAGGTGCTCAACGCAGGCAAGCACTGCGCCTGCACCATCCCCATGGGTATGTCCATGAAGGAGCTGGAAGACGTTATCAAGGCGCGGAAGGCTTCCGGCAAACACTATATGTTCATGGAAACTTCCGTCTACACCCGCGAGTATCTGTATGCGAAGGAGCTGTACGAATCCGGCGCAATGGGCAAGCTGCAGTATATGCGCTGCGCCCACTATCAGGATATGGAGGGCTGGCCCTCTTACTGGGACGGCTTCCCGCCCCTGGCACATCCCACCCATGCCATCGGCCCCTGTTTTGCTCTGGCAGGGCAGCGTCCGGTCAGCGTCTTCGGCAGAGGCTCCGGCAAGGTCCGTCCGGAACTGGAAAAGCAGTACGGCTGCCCCTTCGCCTTTGAGTCTGCTCTGGTGGCCTTGGAGGATGGCGAGACGACCGTTGAAATGGAGCGCTTCCTGTACCATGTCGCCCGTGGCTACAGCGAATGCTTTAATATCTATGGTGAAAACAAGTCCTTTGAGTGGGATCAGCTCAACGGCGACAAACATGTGATGTTCAGCCGGGATCTGGTTTGGGAGAACGAGAACCGCGGCGGCAAGATTGATGAGGAATACGTTCAGGTCCCCGATTATGCCCATCTGCTTCCGGACGTCATTGGCCGGTTTACCTACGAAGTGGCCTATGACGAGGTCAATCCCCATCTGTCCTTCAAGCAGGGCGGCGGTCATGGCGGTTCCCATCCGCATCTGGTCCATGAGTTCGTTACCAGCATTCTGGAAGACAGAACTCCCTTCCCCTCCGATATCGATGCGGCCTACTGGACCGGCGTTGGTCTCCTGGCCCACGAAAGCGCCATGGAAGGCGGCACCGTAAAGTCGCTGCCCAAGTACGAAGAGCTGTAACGGGAGCCGGTAAAAACGCAGTCTCCCCAAAAAAGCCGAACCAATCGTTCTGCCTCAAATTGTCCATACAGCCAAGAGGGCTTGCCTTGATTTTGCCCAGCAATGCATCTTCAGCAAAGACCGCGGTCAAGGCTTCTCCCACAATAAAAAAGTGTCTGCGACACTCTCAACTCCCCTAACCCCTCATTCATGAGGGGAAGGGGTTTTCTTATCTCCTTCTTTATTGTAAAATTCTATTATGAATATATTACAATCCATCTTTACCGATTATTATGAACTCCATCCTCGTCCTGCTGTCATTGAAAATGTCAACAAGATGATTCATTGTGGTGACCCTTCTTACGGTGGTGCCATGTATGGCTGTCCTCACTGTGGAAATCTTAAATTTGTTCCCTTTCGCTGTAAAAGCCGTTTTTGCCCTTCCTGCGGAAACAAATACAACCAGCTTCGTTCTTTTCATATGTCCTGTAAGCTTGTTTCTTGCGTTCATCGCCATTGTGTTTTCACTATCCCAGCGGAACTTCGCGTTTATTTTCTCGAAGACAGGACTCTCTTAGATTGTTTATTTCATTCTGTTCGTGATGTTGTTTTACGCATGTTTTCCAAAATGAATAAAACCGAAAACTTTACTCCTGGGCTTATCTGTATTCTTCACACTTTTGGGCGTGATTTAAAATGGAATCCTCATATCCACGCTCTCATCTCCGAGGGTGGGGCTGGTAACATCACTCCTTGGCGTCCTGTCAAACACTTTGATTACAGTTTCCTTCGTAATGCTTTCCGCAAAGTCCTGCTTGAACGACTTACCTCCCGCATTGGTCCGACTTTTCGCAAAGTCAAAAATGAAATGTACACGAAACACGCTGACGGCTTTTATGTCCGTGCAAAGCCAAATCTTTGCACTCCTGATATCACCATTAAATACATCAGCCGATACCTCGGCAGACCTGTTATTGCCACATCGCGTATTGATACTTATGACGGCAAAAATGTAACCTTTCATTACACCAGACACGAAGACAATAAAACTGTTACTGAAACCATTCCTGCTTTGAACTTCATTCAAAAACTCATTGTCCACATCTCCGAAAAACATTTTAAAATGCTTCGCTACTATGGGATATATGCCAAACATCATAAGCAGGAAATGAAGCTCCGTAAATGTATTTCTGCCGAAAAACAATGTTTCCTACATTCTAGTTAGCAACCACCTGTTCAACTGGTGGTTTATTATTAGCCCTCCAAAGGGCTATTGTTACTGCTCGCCCCAAAGGGCGGTATCGCAAGCACTTTTGCTGGCCCGCTATAAAGCGGTACTACTCGAATCTTCTCGTCTCGATTCTTCTGCTTGCTCTTTTATATACTTTTGAACTGCTTCATCTGTTATATTGCCAATCGTTTCAACATAATATCCTCTAGCCCAAAACGCTTTATCCCATTTACTTTGCAACTCAGGATGCCTGTCATAAATCATTAATGTGCTTTTTCCTTTCAGATACCCCATAAAATCTGATACTCTGAGTTTTGGTGGAATTGCTACGCTTAAATGTACATGATCTATACATACCGCTCCTGCAATTATCTCTACATTTTTATACTGGCATAAAGTTGCTATTATCTCTCGGACATCTCTGCGTATTCTCCCATACAATACCTTCTTTCGGTATTTAGGAATAAACACAATGTGATACTGGCATTTCCAACGAGTATGTGATAAACTTTTATTGTCCATTTGGACCGCCTCCTTTGATTTTGAGTTTGGCTTGCGACACCATTCTCATTCTATCACAGTCCAGTTTTTACCATGCTTTATAACGTCTCCTGATACGCCCGATCAATCAGCTTCTTTGCCTTCTGAAAGTCTTCTGCCGTCTTGATTGACACTTCTAGCTCCCCCGTTCCGTAATGTCCAATCCCGCGGGTATCTCTTGTGAATCCTTCTTCCAGTTCAACAGTGTCCGGGTCGAGTTTCATTCGGAGCAGGATCTGTTTGTTATAAATTTCAATGCAGAAAATGTTCTGCACTTTCTTATAGGCCAAATACAGCTTCAATTGGTTTGGAACAAGATCGTCTCCCAGCGATTCGATGTAGTCACAAAGCGCCGTATATAATGTTTTGAAATGGCTGCTTGCTGATGACAGCTTCTCTAAATGTGTTTTCTGTGTGTATGTACTACTTGTTGTTGAAATGGTTGATGTTTCCGTTACTGGCTTTGCCACCGGTGTGTTCAGATGTTCAAACAGCAACAGATCTTCCCCATATTTCCGATATTTCACCAACTTGATATTCCTCTGCATCTGATTCACTGCATGCACGTCGTATTTCGTAAAATCATTTGCAATACAAATCACACAAGGCACCGACCAATCAATCTGGTCTGCTACTTCCATACCCAATTTTTCAATCACAAGCAGTTTGAAATCCGCTTTGTGATCCAGAAGCCAATCCAGATAGAATAATCCCTGATTAATTACGTTCTCGCTCGAGCTTCTCTTATACTCAAAAATCACTGGGCTATTATTTTCATCAATTCCGATGCTGTCCATTCTTCCGGATGTGATCATATATTCACTTTTCAGAAAACGAACGCCGAAAAATGTCTCCATGTTCTGCTCTATCGTTGTTTGCAGTTGTTTCTCCAATACTACCGTGGAAGAGGTGCGCTCTTTCACAACCGTTCCGACCTCAAAAAGTTTTATTTCCGACACTGCAGTTTCTCCTTCCCTGTCGCAAGATATATGTTCATTATATCGTACCTTCTTACAAAATACTATTGTAAAACATTCTTTCCTCAGGCATTCCCATCAAAAAAGGCCGCAGCTCCGCAAAGCTGTGACCTTTTCCCAATATTACCAATATGCTATTTCCGATACACCGTCTTCCCCCGTGCAACGACTTCCTGAATCTCCAGTCCCTGATCCAGTACGCAAAGATCCGCATCATATCCTTCCCGGACCTTGCCTTTTCCTTTCAGTGACAGGATCTCTGCCGGGTTTGCCGTAATCGTCGAAATTGCGGTTTCCAGCGGAATTCCCGCTTTCTCCACGCATTCTTTTACTTCTTTCAGCAAACAGCTCGACTGGCCCATGCCCATCCGCAGGAATTCTCCCTTCTCATTAAAGATCGGCAGACTGCCCTGACCGTCGGATGAGATGGTGATGTGTTTCGGATTCACGCCTGCATCCAGCATGCGGCGGATTCCTTTGCACACGCGGACTTCATCACAGACAGTTTCCCAGTAATCGATCTCTTCATTTCCGGTGAAATCGACCGCACCGCCCTTTACGGCGTATTCAATTGCCTTCTGGAACAGCTTCTCGTTCCGGTTGACATGGGTCGGGAGGAACTGGCTGGCCGGGATTTCGGTTTCGCTGATGACGCGTTCGATCAGCTCCATACATCTTGCACCGTCGCCAAGGTGGACATTGATCACTCCCGCTTTCCCGGAAAGAACACCGCCGAGGCGCGTGTCTGCTGCCAGTCGGGCGAATTCTTCGAAGGTCGGCTGTGAGGATCGGTGGTCCGAGATGGCGATTTCGCCGGTTCCGATGATTTCTTCGATCATCATGATATCTTTCGTAATTCCATCCGTCAGTGTACGCACCGGAACCTGATAGCTACCGGTGTAGCACCAGGCGGACATGCCCTGCTCCCGGAGACCTTTTGTTTTTGCCACGAGCGCGCACATGTCACGGCCAATGCCGTCAGTTCCGAGGCAGCCGACAACGGTTGTCACACCGAACTTGTTCAGGCCTTCCATCGTCGCCTCCGGGGTGCGGTTGGCAAAGCCGCCCTCGCCGCCTCCGCCGAGCACGTGAACATGGCAGTCGACAAAGCCAGGTGTCAGGACTAGTCCGGTTCCGTCTACGGTCTCCGCGCCAGAGAGCAGGCCGTCTGCCGTTATCGTGCCGGCATCTGCGATCTTGACAATTTTATCATACACAGTAAGAACGTCTTTTCTTCCGAGGTGTTCCGGCGCATAGACGTCTATGTTCTGAAATAATATCATTTTCTCTCACTCCTCTTAAAATCCAATCGCAACCGCAATCAAAATCGTAATGACTGCTCCGATCATCAGTATCCCTAAGAATTTCCACATGAATTTGATCCAGTTCGACCACTCGATTTTTGCAATCGCCAGGGAGCCGATCAGGCAGCCGGAGGTCGGGACGATCAGGTTTGTGAAGGCATCACCGAGCTGGAACGCAAGGACGGATGTCTGGCGGGATACGCCGAGAAGGTCCGCGAGCGGTGCCATGATCGGCATGGTGATCGCCGCCTGGCCGGAGCCGGATACGACGAAGAAGTTGAAGACCGACTGGAACACGTACATCAGCACGGCTGCGGCTGCACCGGAAAGACCGGCCAGTGCCTGTGAGATGCCGTACATAATGGTGTTGATAACGGTCGGTGTGGTCGGATCAGAACCGCCGAGCACCTGCATGATGCCCTGTGCCATCGCAACAACGAGTGCTGCGCCGATCAGGTCTTTTGCGCCGTCTTTGAAGGAAACGGCAATGTCGTTCACTTTCATGTCATTCAGATGGAAAATGACACCGATCACACCTGCCACAATTCCCATGATGAAGAACTGGGTTGCGATTTCGGCCATGTAATAGCCTTTTGCCATAACGCCCCAGATGACCCAGACAACGGTAACGGCCAGTGTTACCAGAACTAAGATATGGCCGATGCCGAAGGAATGGCCCTCGTCGATGCCTGTTTTTTCGTTCTGATCACGGAAATACTGGTCGCTTTCGTAAGCAACGGAGATTTCCGGGGTCTTTTTGACTTTTGCTGCATAGAACATGGTCATGCCGCAGCCAAGAGCGGTGAATACGACCCACATCACCATACGGAAACCTGCGCCGGAGAAGACGTCAACGCCGGCGATTCCCTGTGCGATTCCGACGGAAAACGGGTTCATCCAGGAAGATCCAAAGCCGATCTGTGTTGCCACGTACGTAACAAGCACGGCAATGACGGTGTCGTATCCGACAGCGACAAACAGCGGGCAGAGGATCATGGTGAACGGAAGGGCCTCTTCTCCCATTCCGAACACGGCTCCGCCGAGGGAAAACAGGACGAAAAGGACCGGGATCAGCAGTTTTTCGGCTCCTTTTGCTTTACGGATCAGGCCGATCAGACCGGCTTCAACGGCTCCGGTGCGGATCATGATACCGAAAGCGCCGCCGACTACCATCAGAAATGCGATGATTTCGATGGCGGAGCTGCTGATAATTCCGTTATACATATAATTGAAAAATCCGGTTCCGCCGTCGCCGCTGAACAGTGCAACACCTTCTGTGACCGGTTTTCCTGCAGCATCGGTCAGATACTGGAAGCTTCCGTCTTTGATGACGGTACGGGTCTTTTCTACCCCGTTCATCAGGTACGTGACATCCTCCGTCTCGTAATAGCCTTTCGGGACGAGGAAAGTCATGACGGCCGCGATAACCACCACAAAAAAGATGATAATGTAGGTATCCGGCACGTTAAATCCCCTGTTGAATGATTTCAGGCCTTCGCCTTTCTTTTTGCTCATATTTTGAGATTTCCTCCATTTGATATTCTATTCTCGTTTTTAACACGCATGGATTAGTGTACCATAGATCATAGAGGAAAGTCACTGAAAAAATCAAAAAAGTAACAGAAAAATTTTCCATTCGGATTTTTCTGCCGGCTGTGTGCAATGTCATGCATAACATGATTGTATAGAAAGACAAACAATTCCTTTTTGGGTTTCCTGCTCCCCGTCTCTTATGCTATACTTGGAAAGTTGTTCTAACAGTAATACAAATCTAATACAGAAAGCGAGCTTTTCAAATGAATTCGTTCAAACCAATGCTACTCACTTCTCTGAAGTCCTATGACCGCGCGCAGTTTGCCAAAGATGTGACTGCCGGTATCATCGTTGCGATCATTGCACTTCCTCTTTCTATCGCACTGGCTCTTGCTTCCGGCGCTTCATCTGCCGGTTTTTGACATGAAACTGATTCAGTCGGCGATTCCAAATGCGTTTACGATCGCGGTGCTTGCGGCGATTGAGTCGCTTCTCTCCTGTGTTGTTGCGGACGGCATGATCAACAGCAAGCATCGTTCGGATACAGAGCTGATTGCACAGGGTGCTGGAAATATTGCTTCTGCGCTTTTCGGCGGTATTCCGGCTACGGGAGCGATTGCCAGAACGGCGGCAAATATCAAAAACGGCGGACGCACGCCGACAGCTGGGTCTATGTAGACGATGATTCCCCGGCGGTGGATGAACATCTGCAGAAGCTGCCGCTGGAAATCCGTGTATACGAGATCACAGGACCGCTCTTCTTTGGCGCGTCGGATGCGATTGAGCACATCGTGGTAAAGGATTTCACAAAATGTCTCGTTCTCCGGATGCGGAGCGTACCGGCGATCGACAGTACAGCCATGAATGCACTCCAGAATCTGACGAAGCTCTGCGAATCGAAAGGGATCACCATCGTCTTCTCTCATGTGAATGAGCAGCCGATGAAGGTGATGAAAAAATCCGGCTTTGTGGAGCTTGTCGGAGAAGAAAATTTCTGTTCGAATATTTCGGATGCATTAAAGCATGCGGAGGAGCTGATTTCGAGATAATGTGAAACTGCAGCTGCCGCAGCATCTGGTCTGTATCACCTGTGATCCTTTCTCCTTTATGCCGGATAGCTTCTACACATAAAAAAGGCTGCCGTGCTGAGTACTGACCTATGCTTTTCCGTTCATCACGCAGTTAATCTTTTTCTCATCGTAAAACATCAGTATCAGTCCGCCTGCGCCGCAGAATACAGCTGCACCGAACGCCGCATTGATCCAGCTGTTTTCATTCACCGGTGACCAGAACACCAGCACGGTGGAAAGTGCCAGCGGCAGGGACGCGCCTTTTAAGAACGGGATCCGCCGTCCGTTTTTTGAAGTGCACCGGTCTGACCAGGACGCAATCATCGGATCAGTGAATGCATCAAAAATTCTTCCGAAGGCTGTGATCCCTCCAATGATGGTAAAAACCCCGAAAATCACCAGCCCCTGCGGTATGAATACCGTCTGTCCCTGGCTGATTGCGGTTTCATCCGGCTGATAAAAGTACACCAGCCAGTTCGATATGATACCAGACAGCAGCGCCCATCCAAACTGGCCTGCTGCGAACTGCCATATCTTTGCCGTTGTTAATTTTTTCATTTTGCTTCCCCCTGTTTTGTCTTCTCCTGTTTTTATACCGTCCAAATTTTTACATTTTTTCCAGAAAAGGCGATTCCAAGTTTGATGACTTCCGTAACCCCTTCCTGCCGCATTTCTGTATCGTATCGCTGTGTTTCAATCTGGTTTAATGCTTCTTTCGCTAATTTTTTCAGTGTGTCTTCTGTAATCCCCTTTTTCCATTTTAGTTCCATCAGAATGCCAGGATACCGGAGTTCTCGCGGGAACAGGCTGATATCGTACCGTCCCTCTCCGAATTCCCGGTTGGATGTGATTTTATACTGTTGATCCAGCAATGCAATCAGTCCCAGTACCAGTCCATGGTAAAAACCTTCTGCGCCCGCATCGTAAAAACTGATCGACTTGTCCATATATTCTGCAATCGCACTCTGCAGCTTTTTCACGTCATTCGTATACAAACTTTCCGCAATCTGATCTGCTGTTGTCCTCGTTACTGCTCCAATCTGCAGCAGATAGGATACAATCTCGGCTTTGTAAACTGCCGCAATCTCCCGGTTGGGGATAGATACCTCGCACAGATAAGCGCCGTCTGTCTGCAATTCTTTTTTGGGTGTCTTCAGATATCCGGCGACCAGAAGCAGACTATAAATACTTGCGGGCTCTTCCAGCAGTGACCGGTACACTACATTTTGATCAATTCTCGCAACCACTCGCTCTCCCTGCAGCAATGCATACAATTTCTCTATGACATCCTCTGTCGCTGTCTTCAGAACTTCTTCCAGAATTTCATTCTTTCCGGTGTTTACCCAATATGCCTTTGGAATACACCCCTGTGCAATATAGTTGACCACGGACCAGGGATTGTAAATTTCTTCTGCGCCAAAAAGATATCCGTCATACCAGGTTTTAAGCTCTGCTTCTTTTTCGAGAGCACCGTAATCCCGCAGCATTTTATGGACTTCTGCACGGGTAAATCCAAAGTATTTATCATATGTCTCATCCAGAATGGAATTTACCGTCAGATTATTCAAACCACTGAATATACTTTCCTGTGCAATCCGCAGAATTCCAGTTAAAAAACCGTACGACAGATGCCGGTTGTCTTTGAATGCGCCGGAAAAGAAATTCCGCATAAATCCAACAATTTCTTCATAAAACTTTTTCGAATAGCCTTCCTGAATCGGTGCATCATATTCATCGATCATAATGATCGGTGCTTTTCCATAATGTTCATGAAGCATTTTGGAAAGTTTCTGCAGAGACGAGGAGAGCTCTACTTCATTCGCCTGACCTGCCAGTATTTTCCGAAAATAATCCTTCTCGTATGGTTCCAGTTTCTCACTCATCCCCAATTCCTTATGTCTGCCGAACTCTTCCTGTACCAGCTCTGCAATTTTTGCAAAAGTCAGTTCCCAGGACGCAAATTTTATATCTTTAAACGTCAGAAAAATAACCGGATATTTTCCCTGATGCTCTCGGTATTCTTCTCCACATTTCCAGATTTCTTTGTCCCGGAAATACTGGCTGGTATCTGTATCGGAAATTTCAAAGAAAACGCGAAGCATATCCATATTCAACGTCTTTCCAAATTGTCTCGGCCGCGTAAACAGTGATACCAGTGGTTTTCGATCCAGAAATTCTTTGATCATTCCTGTCTTGTCCACATAATAATATTCCGACTGTGCCCGTACGTAATCCGATATTCCGATCGGGAGTGGCTTTCTTGCTTCTTTTTCCTCTTTTTTTACATACTTTCCTGACAGTACTCTGCCGTCTGCAGGTTTTTCTGCTCCATCTGGAATCCGCCAGCTCTTTCCTTCTTTTACGACACCTGGAATTTTACCTGTTTTACAGAAAGTTGTTACGGTACGCTCTGTAACGCCCCACTGTTTTGCCATTTCTTTACAGCTTTTCATCTGTATCCTCCTTTCCGGCATTCTTCTTTCTGATTATTCTATATTATTTTCGGAAATATATCAATTAATGTTTTATATTTTTCCGAATATTGTCATCATTTTTCATCTCTGCCTTCGCTTTTCTCGCAATCCCCTGTGTGCCGTTCAGGATGCTCGCGCGAGTGACTTTGTCGTTGCCGTATTTCTGGCGGATCGCGTCGAGGGCGGCATCGAGTTTACGGCTTTTCTCCTTCTTTTCGGGATCTTCGAAGAGGGAGAGCTGTTCGAAATCGTCTTCGGTAAGACCGGTCACGGCGACGCCGATCAGGCGGAGGGGCTCGCCTTTCCAGGATTCGCGGAAGAGCTGTTTGGCGCAGCGGTAGATTTCATCTGTCACATCGGTCGCATTGGGGAGTTTGGTCTGGTGTGAACGGTTTCGAAACTCGAGAGTGCGAAACGTTACGGAAACGGAGGTGCATTTTTTCTTTTTCCGACGCATGCGGGCGGCTACGATGTCGCACTGGGCGAGAAGGATCGGATTCACCTGTTCGATGGAGATGATGTCCTCGTTGAAGGTCGTCTCGGCGCTGAAGCCTTTGGCCTCGTCGGGCTGCGCTTTTACAGGGGAATCATCGATGCCGCGGGCGTACTGGTAGAGCTGATGGCCGTTTTTCCTGCCGATCAGCGTCTGAATATCCGCTTCGCGCGCATGCGCCAAGTCTCCGATTGTGCGGATTCCGGCCTCGATCAGTTTCTTTTCGGATGCTTTTCCGAGGAACAACAGCTCGCGTACCGGAAGCGGCCACATTTTTTCGGGGATTTCTTCTGGGAACAGAGTGTGTACTTTGTTTGGTTTTTCGAAATCAGATGCCATTTTGGCCAGGAGTTTATTTGTGGAGATTCCAATATTGACGGTAAATCCAAGCTCCTCGTAAATCCGGTCCTTGATTTCGTGCGCCGCCGCAATCGGGTCCGGATACAGAAGGGAAGTTCCCGTCATATCGAGGAATACCTCATCGATCGAAAAGGATTCCATGACCGGGGTGTAGGAGGCGCAGATTTTCTTGAAGGCACGGGAACACCTGACGTAGAGGTCGAAATCACTCGGGACAATGACCATGTTCGGACATTTCCGCAGTGCCATTGCCACAGGTTCACCGGTCTGGACACCGCATTTTTTCGCCGGGATCGACTTTGCCACAACGATTCCTGTCCGCTTCGTCGGATCGCCGCCGATACAGGCAGGAATGTCCCGCAGATCCGGCAGTCCCTCTTTGATCCGCCGCACCGACTCCCAGGATAAAAAGGCGCTGTTGACATCTACGTGAAAAATCAGGCGTTCTGTTGTCGTCTTCGTTTGTTCTTCTCTCATTTTTTTAACCCTCTTTCAAATTCTGCTGCTCTCTATGTAAAAAACAGCAGACCTGCTTTTGCCAGAAAGAAAAGAAGAAGGATCTGCGCCGCCAGCATCAGCGGGACTCCAATCGTGAATTTCTTTTTTCTTGTCTTGTGATGAAACAGGTGCATGCCCAGCAAGGCTCCCACCGAGCCGCCGGCTGCCGCAAGCCCGAGCAAGGTGGAAACGCGGATTCTCCATTTTCCCCGCACCGCACTTCGTTTGTCGATTCCATAGACTGCTATGGTAATGATATTAATACAAATCAGGTAACTCCACAATACTGTCTGTAAGATCGAATGTTCCATTTTTTACGCACCAGCCTTTCTTTTTTCAAAAAAGGCAGCGTTTTTCTCCGCTGCCTTTTTCAAACTCTTTTCAAAATTACTTTTTCTCCAGAAATATTTTTCTGGTCACAAAATTGTATACCATAACAATCGCCGTCGCGAATACTTTCGCGATTGTGTAGATCAGGTTATGGCCTATGTTCTGCTGCAGTGCAACATTACCGCCGTAGATCGGGCCTACGACGATCCAGATCAGGAAACTGTTGAGCAGCATGCCGATCAGGGAAAGGACAACGAAGGTGATGAACTCGACTTTTTTGTTCATGTCTTCTTTCCGCTCAAAGACAAATTTGAAGCTTAAAATGTAATTTGCAATGACCGATACGGTAAATCCGGCAACGGAACCGATGAGGGATGCCGCTTCAAAGTAAGAGCTGGAAGTCAGCGCCATCACAAGATTCAGGACAATAAGACCGGTCACGTAATCGATGCCGAAGCTGATAACGCCGACGATACCGAATTTCACAATCTGTGCAAATAATTTCTTCATGTTTTTCCTCTTGTTTCTTCTATTATTTTCGAGTCAACGACTCTATGAGAATACCATATCACGGCAGTTTTTTCAAGTTTCCGTATTGTTTTTCCTCATGTCAAAGACGCGGATTTCACATACAAACATGAAATCCGGCGTCTTTGAATTTCTCTAAATCTCCCGTTTTTCCATAAATCTTACACTGATCCCATACGAAATCAGCACAACTGCGATGCTTACCGCAAAAATTTCCGCCTGTCCAGGAACGGTTCCCGTGATGGTGCCAAGCAGCTCCGCGACCGTAAACTGTCCGTTGAAGCCCGACTCTGCCAGCGATACACCGATTTTCTGCCGGTCCTGCAGTGTGATCTCTGTGATCGGTTTTCCAAAGAGTTCGATCGTTCCGCTCTCCGCTTTTACAAGGCCGAGCATCAGGCGGATCGCCGTGCTCTTTCCTGCTCCGTTTTTTCCGATGAGTCCGGTGATTCTTCCCTCCGGAACTTCGTCCGTTTTGAGCCCGGTGAAGAAAAAGAGGTGAAAAAGCTCGATTTTGACCAGCGGATTTCCGCATCCATCCACAACCATCATCACTGATGCGGTTTTTGTCCGTACCTTCGGAAGAATGGGCCGACCTCTTTTCGCGGGCAGGCTCATTCCGTATCTTATGATTTTCAGGAGACTTTTTATGTCCGAACTTAATTTTTATCTTCTTCAGATCAACGATGCTTTATTTCCAATCGGTGCGTATTCACACTCGCAGGGACTCGAGACGTAAATCTCTTTCTCTCACGATCGGAGCACGCAGATACCCTTCTGGAGGAAATCCGGGAATTTCTTGCCTCCGATCTGGAAATTGACGGCGGCGCAACTATACTTTCCTGCGGTGATCTTGCAGTTCGTATTTTCGGTCTACGCGCGCAAAGGCTGCAGCAAATGGCGGAAAAAATAAAGTCTGCATATGACAAATTTTTATAACTGTCTATTCAAGTCGTTCACTTTTCCCTTCGTCAAATTTCGCAGAAAAAATGTCAAAATAAGGATATGACAACCTCTTCAGAATGTGATAAAATAACTTTCGTTTTAAGCGAAGATAAAACTTATTTTACCATCATTTCGAGGAGGTTTTCTCATGGAAAAAGACATGACAAAGGGAAGTCCGCTTCCAGTCATTCTGCAGTTTACGCTGCCGCTGATTATCGGAAACATTTTCCAGCAGCTCTACAACATGGCAGACACGATTATCGTTGGCCGATATGTCGGAGCGGATGCACTGGCTGCAGTTGGTTCTACGGGAACGATTATGTTCCTGGTGCTTGGATTTGCGCAGGGCATCACAGCAGGCTTTACGGTTCTGACATCGCAACGGTTCGGTGCAAAGGATACGCGCGGAGTAAAGCGAAGTGTGGCAAACGGCATTCTACTGGCTCTCCTTTTCACGGTTGTCCTGACGTTCTTCAGCATGATCTCCATGCGGCCGCTGCTGCATCTCATGAACACACCGGAAAATATTTTTCAGGACGCTTATTCCTATATTATGATTATCTGCGGTGGCCTGATCGCTACGATTTTTTACAATCTGCTTTCCTCCTATCTGCGTGCAGTAGGAAACAGCCAGACTCCGCTGATGTTCCTGATTTTTTCGGCTGTATTAAATGTTCTTCTGGATCTGCTTCTCATCATTCGTTTTAAAATGGGCGTTGCGGGAGCCGGATATGCAACCGTTTTCTCTCAGGGAATTTCTGCTGTGCTCTGTCTTTTTTATATTTATCGCTCCATGCCGGATATGTGGCCGGAAAAACACCACTGGAAGCTTCATGCGGCAGATTCCCGCCATCAGCTCTCGATGGGCATTCCGATGGCACTCCAGTTTGCCATCACCGCATCCGGTACAATGATTATGCAGGCTGCCATTAACCTGTTCGGCTCGGAGGCGGTTGCCGCTTTTACGGCGGCCTGTAAGCTGCAGAATCTGGTCACACAGGGCTTTTCCGCAATGGGACAGACGATGGCAACCTACAGCGGGCAAAATTTCGGAAAGGGCGATATTCCACGGATTAAAAAGGGAGTTCGCGCTGCACTTCTGACTTCCATCACGTATTCGATCGCAGCCGCTGCTCTCGTCTTCCTTCTTCTGAAGCCATGTCTTTCCCTCTTCTTCTCGGGTGATGTCGATATGGCCGCCATGATGCCATGGGCAAAGACTTATTCCTATATGTGTGCTCTTTTTTATGTACCGCTCTGCACCATCTTTATTTTCCGAAATGCAATGCAGGGTTGCGGCTACGGCTTTCTGCCTATGATGGGCGGTGTTTCTGAACTCTTTGCGCGCCTTATTGTAGCTGTGATTGCCATAAAAGTCATCAGCTATCCGCTCGCCTGCTTCTGTGACCCGGCAGCCTGGGTGACGGCAGCTGTCTTTACCGGTGTTTCGTATCTGTTTGTCATGAAGGATATCGACAAAAAGTATGATTCAAAGACATCGACGGCTCCGATCAGCTGACATTTTTCATACCAAACGCAAAACTGCGCGGAATGCACGATTCTGAAATGCATTCCACGCAGTTTTTTGTATTTACAGGATTACAGATTCAGTTTTGCTTTCTGCAGACTTACACAGGAACGATGATATGTGAGTGTCATCGTCAGATAAATGACGCCCACGACAATGACTGCGAGAATACCGGTATGGAACACCAGATGCAGGATCATCGTCGCACACAGCAGGATCTGAATCATCTTTCCCAGCGCCATATAGCCTTATAGGCACTCTGATATACCATCTCTTTTTCTGCCTCATCGCAACTTGCCATCCAGTCTTTCTGGAAGTTTTTTGAGTTCATATCGCCTCTCTTCTCCGGGTGAGCTGCCTGAACCATTTTTACATAACGCATCTGATAATAGCCATAGAGAAAGAAGTTGATACAAAACAGAGCACAGGTTGCCAGGAATCCGGCGAGCTCTTTTCCCGATGCTTCTTCCAGCCAGGAACGGGAAAAGGTAAATGTCAGCACGATGATATCGCAGACCTGCGAAATCACATTGCAGCTCATCAGCATCGCGCCGTATTTCTCTTCTTCATAGCTTAAGACTTCGTACTGTTCATCCTCTGCTTCTTCGAGATGCTTCATCGTATCTTTTAATTTCCGGCTGTAAAATTCCATCAGGACAATGCTTACAACGAAAATTACCGCAATGATCGGCAGTGCCAGCGGGCGGACCAGATCGCTCAGATCACTCATGCCATTTTTCACTCCGAACATCATAAAAATTCCGACAAAAAAACCGCAGACTCCGCCGATTCCCATATAAATCAGCATCCGTTTCATCAACTTTCCGTAGGAATTTGGTTTGTTCCCCTGTTTTTCTTTCATGGTTCATCCTCCTCATATTGAAAAATATCTTCTACTTTTACTTCACAGATTTTTGCAAGTTTTAACGCCAGTGTCACCGACGGTGAATAATCTCCCCGCTCGATCAGGCTGATGGTCTGTCTCGATACTCCCGCCATTTTTCCAAGGTCGGTCTGGTTGATGCCGAGCTTCGAACGGTACTCTTTTAACTGATTGTACAGCGGCATCGCAGCATCTCCTTTCTTGTCACGTTTTTTAGATGAGCTCTCTTTTTGACAACTTTTCTTGTCATCCACTACTCTACCATTGACAACTTTATTTGTCAATACTTTTGACAAGTTTTTTTGTCATTTCAAACTCCCGGTTGATTTGTAGGCCGAAATGTACTAAACTAGAGATATCTATTTTCGTAACTATTCAAGCCGCAGAAAGGACAGAATCTATGGAACAGAAAGACAGCCGGTTTGCCGTATTGATCGATGCGGACAATGTTTCCCCGAAATACATCAAATATATCCTGGACGAGGTTTCCGACCAGGGTGTTGCCACGTACAAACGGATCTACGGGGACTGGACCGATATCTCGAAAAAGAGCTGGAAAGAGCAGCTTTTGCGCTACTCGATCAATCCGATCCAGCAGTACAGCAATACGAACGGAAAAAATTCAACTGACTCCGCGATGATCATCGATGCCATGGATATCCTCTACTCCGGAAATGTGGAGGGCTTCTGCCTGGTTTCTTCGGACTCTGATTTTACCAAGCTGGCGCAGCGTCTGCGTGAATCCGGCATGTTTGTGCTCGGCATGGGCGAGCAGAAAACCCCTTCTTCCTTCCGCGTTGCGTGCGATGCCTTTAAAATTCTCGAAATCATTTCCCAGAACGAGGACGATATCTCCCCTGCGATTACCGCTGTCTCGGAAAATCCGGCGCGCTACGGCACTTCTCAGGACGAAACCCCTTCCATTACAAGCAAGGCAGAAATCGAGCGGACGGTTTCCCGTGTACTGACAGAGAACAATGATCACGGAAAAAATACGACACTTAGTGAGATCGGCAGTATCCTGCAGAAGAAATTCTCAGAGTTTGACGTTCGAAATTACGGTTATTCCAAACTTTCCACGTTTCTAGAAAGCATGAACGATATCGAAGTGCTGAAAACCGGTCATAATTACCTCGTAAAGGAACGCCAGAACACCGTATCGCGCCAGCAGATCGAAAAATGTATCACGGATCTGATCTGCTCCAACGGAGGCCATATCGACAACCTCAGCATTATTCACGATGCCCTGCGGAACCGTTTCCCGGGCTTCGATGTGAAGCAGTATGGGTATAGCAGGATTTCAAGTTTTATCAACAGTTTCAAAAAATTCAAAATCACAAACAATACGGTACAGATGAAACAATAGCATTCAAAACATAAACCAGATTCGCCGGATCCGGATCGTGTTTGATATACCATGTACATGTTTGGTGTGCCCGCAACAAAAAGCCCCCGGAAATGTCAGATTTTCTGACACCCGGAGGCTCTTTTTATTTCGTCTGTTGTTATCTTTTTCCGGTACTTCCGATTCCGCCGCGGTCCTCGCCGTTTAAGTGGTCAACTTCTTCAAAGCCGATGGTCGGCTGGTGTTTCTCGATGCGGAACTGGCAGATGCGGTCATTCACATGAATCACGGTGTCGCGCAGGGCATACGCCGGCATGTAGAACCAGTCGTTCGGTCCGCAGTAGCTCTCGTCGATGATACCGCAGTGGTTCGTCTGGATAATACCGAAGTTCTTGAAGGTGCTGCTTCTCGGCACAATATGCGCCTCGTAGCCCTCCGGCAGCTGCATGGCAACGCCGAGGTGGATCAGTTTGAATTCTCCGGCCTTTAACTCTACTTCTTCTGCCGCGCGCAGGTCGATCCAGTCAGACTTTCCGTCGATATAGCGCAGGCGCTCAATTTCATCGTTTAAATACTGAATTTTAATGGTTTCCATAAAGCGTCTCCTTTTCTTTTTGCGTGACTACTTTTCGCCGAACAGTACGACTTCGCCGCGTGCTCTCGTCTTTTTCACATCAATGACTCTCTGATTCGGGCTGCCCTTCCATTCCAAGGTAACGTCCCTCTGGGCAAGAATAAAGCGACCGTCCACAACCACGTCCGTGTAATCCATCAGTTCCAGATCACAGACGGATTCCCACTCATATCCGGTATAAACCCAGATATCTTTTTTCGGATATCTTTCCTTGATCTCTTTTGCCAGAGCCGTCACATCCGCCCGGTTTGCCTCATACAGCGGATCTCCGCCGGAGAAGGTGATGCCGGAAATGTAGTCCTTGTCCAGCTGTTCAAAAATTTCTGCCTTTGCCGCGTCATCAAACGGGATGCCGCCATTTGGATCCCAGGTAATCGGATTCTGACATCCCTTGCAGTGATGACCGCATCCGGCGACCCAGAGCACGACGCGCAGGCCGTCTCCGTTCAGCATATCGTCTTTCGTTATATTATGGTATCTCATAGCTTTCACTCCTATTGGACATAAGAAAACACAGAAAAACGAACCGTTTTACAGATCCCTTTTTCTGTGTTCCCCGCTCTTTATCGTCTGGCAGATCTATTTATTTCGCGTCTGCCGGAACATCCTTGATACTGAAGCTTACACGGCCCATTTTATCTTTGCCCATGCAGACTACTTTTACAACATCGCCAAGGCTGACAACGTCTTCTACTTTCTCAACACGCTGTTTGGCGAGCTTGGAGATGTGTACCAGACCTTCTTTTCCAGGTGCGAACTCAAGGAAAGCACCGAAGTCTTTGATGCTGACAACTTTTCCGGTCAGGATCTGTCCCTCGGTAAAGTCGCTTGCGATGATCTCGATATATTTCTTTGCCTGATCCATCATAGCCTGCTCGGTTCCGCAGATGGAAACTGCACCGTCGTCTGTGATGTCGATCTTTACGCCGGTCTCATCGATGATGGCGTTGATGGTCTTTCCTCTCTGGCCGACAACTTCACCGATCTTCTGCGGGTCGATCATCATCTGGATGATCTTCGGAGCGAACTCGCCGACCGTCTTACGCGGCTCTGCGATCGCTTTCTCCATAACCTCGGTCAGGATGTACTCTCTTGCCTGTTTCGTTCTGGCAATCGCCTCTTCTACGATCTGACGGGTCAGTCCATGGATCTTGATATCCATCTGGATTGCAGTGATTCCGTCGTGGGTACCAGCTACCTTAAAGTCCATGTCACCGAAGAAGTCTTCGAGACCCTGGATATCGGTCAGTACGAGGTAATCATCATCGGTCTCGCCTGTTACCAGACCGCAGGAGATACCTGCAACCGGTTTTTTGATCGGTACACCGGCAGCCATCAGAGACATGGTGGATGCACAGATACTTGCCTGGGAAGTAGAACCGTTAGACTCGAGGTCTCGGATACGGTACGGATTGCGTACGGGAACTCTTCCTCGGTCGGAAGTACCGGAACCAGGGCACGTTCTGCCAGAGCACCATGGCCGATCTCACGGCGTCCCGGTCCGCGGGACGGTTTTGTCTCACCTACAGAGTAGGATGGGAAGTTGTACTGATGCATGTAACGTTTGGAGGTCTCGAACTCATCCAGTCCGTCCAGCTTCTGTGCTTCGGAAAGCGGAGCCAGTGTTGTTACGTTGCAGATCTGAGTCTGTCCACGGGTGAACATAGCGGAACCATGAACACGCGGGATAATGTCAATCTCTGCTGCCAGAGGACGGATTTCTGTGATCGCACGGCCGTCCGGACGTTTGTGGTCTTTTAAGATCATCTTACGAACGGTCTTTTTCTGATACTGGTAAACAGCCTCGCCTAATACTGCCAGCCACTCTTCGTTGTCGGCAAATGCCTCCTCGAGTTTCTCGGTGATGACGCGGATGTTTTCTTCTCTTGTCTGTTTATCATCGCTGAAAACAGCCTCTTCCATCTCTGCCGGAGGAACGATCTCTTTGATCGCTGCAAACAGCTCTTCCGGAATAGCGCAGCTCTCATAAGCGTGTTTCGGTTTTCCAACCTCTGCTACGATACTGTCGATGAATTTGATGATTTCCTGGTTTACTTCGTGTGCTTTGTAGATGGCGTCAATCATTTTTGCTTCCGGAATCTCTTTTGCTCCGGCTTCGATCATGATGACTTTCTCTCTGGTGGAAGCTACGGTCAGTTTCAGGTCGGATACGGCTTTCTGTGCGAGAGTCGGGTTTACGATGAACTCGCCGTCGATCATACCGATCTGAGTCATGGCACACGGACCGTCAAACGGGATGTCGGAAATGCAGGTTGCGATTGCGGAACCCAGCATTGCGACTACTTCCGGATCACACTCCGGATCTACGGACATTACCATGTTGTTTAATGTAACATCGTTGCGGTAATCTTTTGGGAACAGCGGACGCATCGGACGGTCAATGACACGGCTGGTCAGAATTGCGTGCTCGCTTGCTTTTCCTTCTCTTTTGTTGAATCCGCCCGGGATTTTTCCAACGGCGTACATCTTCTCTTCGTACTCAACGCTTAATGGGAAGAAGTCGATGCCGTCACGCGGTTTCTCAGATGCAGTTGCTGTAGAAAGAACTACAGTATCGCCATAATGCATAAATGCTGCGCCGTTTGCCTGTTTTGCTACACGGCCTACGTCTACGGTCAGGGTTCTGCCTGCCAGTTCCATAGAAAAACTCTTGTACATAAATAATCTCCTTTTTTTCTTCTGAGCAGAATTTCCGAAACAACTGAAAAGCACACCGGAATACGGACAGGATACAGCTTTTCAATGTGTTTTTCAGTGGTCTCGGATAAAATTCCTGCACCTCCAGAACCTGCCACTGGCAGCTTCTTACGGATGCAATGCAGCTCAGAATGGCTCCATGTCGTTTGCGTCTTTGATCTTACAAGCAAAGAAACGGGCGGAAAATGTATCCCGCCCGTTGTTCCAAGCTGATTATTTTCTGATTCCTAACTTCTCGATTAAAGCACGGTATCTTTCAATATCAGTTTTCTTTAAGTAGTCAAGCAGACCACGTCTCTGACCAACCATTTTCAGAAGACCTCTTCTGGAGTGATGATCTTTGTGGTGAACTTTCAGATGCTCAGTGAGCTCCTCGATTCTTGCGGTAAGAACAGCTACCTGTACTTCCGGTGATCCTGTATCTCCCTCAGTTCTTGCATACTCTTTGATGATTGCCTGTTTTTTTTCTTTCGAAATCATTTTAAATTCCTCCTGTTATTTTGATTGCACCGCTGACTAAGAAGTGGTCGGAGTGTCCTGCCTCTGAATCAGGGTCCGGGGATCTTTTTTGTCCCGCATACTCGATTAGTATAGCATACGCTTTTCGAATTGTAAATACTAAAATCAGATGTTTTCGCGATGAATTTTCACGTAGTTACAGTTCTCCGAACTGTAACTTTCGCAGCTCTCATTTTAAGTTTTGCTTCGCAAAAGGAGAGCTGCTCACACCTGAATCACTTTCTTACGCAGCGAAACAGCGAGTGTTTCACTGCTGAGCAAACTTTTTTTCTACATATTTTTTTCCTGCCGCAACATCATGATCGAGCTGGTTTTTCAGCGCGTCGATCGAAGCAAATTTCTGCTCCGGGCGCAGGAATTTTAACAGAGAAACCTCCGCCTGTTTTCCATAGAGATCCTCGCTGCAGTCAAAAAGATTCGTCTCCACGCCGGTAAATTTTTCCTGTACCGTCGGCTTAACACCGATGTTTGTGATACCGTAATAAATTTTTCCTTCGATTTTCACCTCGGAAACGTAGACGCCGAACGGCGGAAGCAGCTTTTCTGCCGGCGGGATCTGATTGATGGTCGGCACGCCGATCGTTCTGCCGAGTGCATGACCGTGGACAATCTCGCCGTGAACCGCGTAATCGTAGCCGAGCAGACCGCTCACGGCTTCCATATTGCCCTGTTCCAGCTCTTCCCGTGCCCAGGTGCTGCTGATCTCGCGGCCGTTTTCCTCTGCTTTTTCGATGATCTCGGTTTCAAAACCAAGGGACGGGCCCATTTCTTTCAGCATTTCGGCTGTGCCGCTTCTCTTGTAGCCAAAACCGAAATCCTTTCCCACAACAACTTTTTTCGCGTGCAGCTTATCCACCAGAATCTCTTTGATAAAGGCTTCCGGCGTCATGTGCATCACTTCATCCACAAACGGGCATTCCACAAGGCAGTCCATGCCAAGCTGTTCGAGGCGGGCTCTTCTCTCCTCATTCGTCAGCAGCTGATGCGGCTTGACATGCTGCACTTTCGACTGCGGCGGCACGTCAAACGTAAACACAACCGTTTCCAGTCCTTCCGTTCTGCCGATTGCAAGGACACGGCGGATCAGAATCATATGCCCCCGGTGGAGGCCGTCAAATTTCCCCAGGGTTACAACGCTGTCCCCTCTGCTGTCAAAATCCAGTGTTTTTGTTAGATATCTCATGTTCTCTCCAGAAATAACTTGACCGGTCTGGTTAAGTTTTGTGATGGTCTGTATTGATAAATACCGACAAACGTTCCGTCATCGAGATAAAGGCGGAACTCCTCGTCTTCTGCGAAGTCCCCGCCGGAAGCAGTTTCCCCGATTTCGCGGATCTGCGCCGGTTTCAGCGGATTTCCGTTTTCCGCAAGCTTTTTCGCATGATCGTCCGCTGTCGCAAAGCTGCGCAGCGCGGCAAACATTTCATCGACCGGCACGAGGATCTCCGAAAGGCGGCCCTCACCGACAATCGCTGCGATCTCGTCAAGCGTGTGCGCTCCGTTTCGGTCAAACTGGCCGACTCTCATGCGGATCAGCTGCTCCATACATCCGTGGCAGCCCAGTTTTTCGCCGATATCGTGGCACAGGGTACGGATATACGTTCCCTTCGAACACGTTACCTCCATGCGCACCAGCGGAAGCTTCACTTCCAGAATGCTGATCTCGTAAAAGTGCACCGTGCGGGCCTTCCTCTCGATCACGATGCCTTCCCGCGCCAGCTCGTAGAGTTTCTTTCCATTCACCTTCAGCGCGGAATACATCGGCGGCACCTGCTGATGCTCCCCGACAAACGAGGCGATGCAGTCCCGCACCTCTTCTTCCGTCACGGTCACCGGCGCTTCTGCTGTCACGGTTCCGCTCATGTCCTGCGTATCCGTTGCGATTCCAAGGTGAAGCAGCGCTTCATACGTCTTCGTTTCATCGGTCAGCATATCGCAGAGACGCGTTCCCTTTCCAAGGCAGACTGGAAGCACGCCCGTCGCATCCGGGTCTAGGGTTCCGGTGTGGCCGATTTTTTTCTGGTGCAGGATGCCGCGCAGCTTCGCAACCACGTCATGCGACGTAAATCCCGCCTCTTTCCATACGTTCAGAACTCCGTTTATCATGTTGTTTTGTCTCCCTCTTTTTCACAAGAAAACCGGGCGTGGATGTATTTTCTGCGCCCGGCTGTTTCCTGTTTATGCTTCTTCCTCTGTCGTCTCTTCTTCCTCTTCTGCAAGAAGCTGTTTTTCGATATACAGAGTCAGATTGTTGATTACATCATACGGAGAACCTGACATCGTGCAGCCAGCCGCACGGATATGGCCGCCGCCGCCGAATACGGCTGCGATTTTGCTCACATCAACCAGCTCGTCGGAGCGGAGGCTTACTTTGAAGACCTGCGGCTCCAGCTCATACAGGAAGATCGCTACGTGAACGCCTTCTGTATTTTTTAACTGGCTGACAATGCCGTCCATATCTCCCGTTGTCAGGCCATAGAAGTCCATGACCTTCTTCCGCACGATACCGACAATACACTGCTTGTCGAGAAGCATGATGCTCTCTGTCAGCGTGCGTCCCATAATCTGGTTCTGTACGTATGTTTTCTTGAAGAATGCATCCTCGATGATTCTGGTAAACGGAACTCCCTTTTCCATCAGAGCGGCCGCAACCCGCATCGTGTGCGGAGAGGTGCTGCTGTACTGGAATACGCCGGAATCGGTCACAATACCAGTGTACAGCGCCTCGGCGCACGGCTCGGAGATCTTTTCTTCCTCCAGAAGTCCGAACAGCACCTCGCAGGCAGAGCTTGCATCCGGCTCTACGTGATTGATTTCGCAATATTCTGTATTCGTCACATGGTGATCGATGCAGATCGTCTTTCCCGCTTTTGCAAGAAGCGGTACGGCAACGCCGATGCGGTCCTCGCTGGATACATCCAGAAGGACCACAAGGTCGTACGCTTTCTCTTCACAGCTTGTCTTTACCTCAGAAAAGCCCGGAAGATAGGAATATTCCGGCCGTGGATCCTCAAGATAGACATCTGCCTGAATCTCCGGCCGATTGTCGCGAAGATACTGGTATAATCCCAGGCAGGAACCGATGCAGTCACCGTCCGGACGAACGTGTCCGGCGATGGCCATGCAGGAGACTCCGTTTAGAATTTCATCAATTTTCTTCATTTTCCTCATCCTTTTTGTCTTCTTTGTGTGTTACTTCATCAATCAGTTTCGACATCGTAACGCCATATTCAATCGACTCATCCAGGACAAAGGTCAGCTCCGGTGTATTGCGGAGGTTAATGGTCTTGGCCAGCATACGGCGGATGAAGCCCTCCGCGCTCTTTAAGCCGCGGATGGTTTCTTTCTTCGCCTCATCATCGCCAAACACACTGATATATACTTTACACGTCTTCAGATCCGGCGCTACCTCTGCCGCTGTGACAGAGGTCATCATTCCGATGCGCGGATCCTTGATCTCGTTCCGGATGATGTTGGAAAGCTCTTTCTGTACTTCCCCGTTGATCCTGGTGTTTTTAATACTGTTTTTTCTCAACTTAATTCCTCATTTCTATCTCGGCACTTCTACCATGATATAAGCCTCGACCTGATCGAACTCCTGAAGATCGTTGAATCCTTCAAATACAAGACCGCACTCATAGCCGGAGCGCACTTCTTTGACATCGTCTTTGAAACGTTTGAGGGATGCCAGATTTCCTTCGAAGATCTGGTTTCCTTCGCGGCTGATTCGAACTTTGCAGCCTCTCTGGAACGTTCCGTCCAGTACATAGCTTCCGGCGATCGTTCCGACACCGGATGCCTTGAAGAGCTGACGTACCTCGGCATGGCCGATAACTTTCTCTTCGTAAACCGGCTCAAGCATACCCTTCATGGCTGCCTCAACATCCTCAATTGCCTGGTAGATGACACGGTACAGACGGATGTCTACGCCGTTCTGCTCTGCCATGGATTTTGCGTTCGCATCCGGGCGTACGTTAAATCCGATAATGATGGCGGAAGATGCGGTTGCCAGCATAACGTCGGACTCGTTGATCGCACCGACACCGCCGTGGATGACGCGTACGGCAACTTCCTCGTTGGAGAGTTTGACAAGACTCTGTTTTACTGCCTCGACAGATCCCTGTACATCGGCTTTGACAACAAGTGCCAGTTCTTTTAAGTTACCCTCCTGAATCTGGTTGAACAGATCATCCAGGGACATCTTCGCTTTTGTCTCCTCAAGCAGGTTCTTCTTGTTCTCTGCCACGAAGGTTGCTGCGAAGTTCTTTGCTTCTTTATCGTTATCGGTCTGAACGAGGATCTCTCCTGCGTTCGGAACATCGGAAAGTCCGAGAATCTCAACCGGAGTAGACGGGCCTGCCTCTTTGACGCGGCGTCCCTTATCATCCATCATCGCACGGACTTTACCGGAGCATGCGCCTGCTGCGATGTAATCGCCGACATGCAGGGTACCTTTCTGTACCAGAATGGTAGCAACCGGTCCTTTTCCTTTATCCAGCTCAGCCTCGATGACAAGACCTCTTGCTTTCCGGTTCGGGTTTGCTTTCAGCTCGAGCACTTCGGAAGTCAGAAGGATCATCTCAAGCAGATCGTCGATACCTTCGTTGTTCTTTGCAGATACCGGAACGAATACGGTGCTTCCGCCCCAGTCCTCCGGAATCAGTTCGTACTCGGAGAGCTCCTGTTTTACACGCTCTACGTTTGCGCCTGGTTTATCGATCTTA
Organism: Blautia sp. AF34-10; assembly: GCF_003477865.1. NCBI lineage: Bacteria > Bacillati > Bacillota > Clostridia > Lachnospirales > Lachnospiraceae > Blautia > Blautia sp. AF34-10. The sequence goes on along the minus strand of NZ_QUED01000025.1, from coordinate 1,086 downwards.
TTGATCGCAACGATGATCTCAACGCCGGCTGCTTTTGCATGGTTGATTGCCTCAACGGTCTGCGGCATCACACCGTCGTCTGCTGCGACAACGAGAATGGCGATATCCGTTGCATTGGCTCCACGCATACGCATAGCGGTGAATGCCTCATGTCCCGGGGTATCGAGGAACGTAATCTTCTGTTTGTTGATCGAAACGGTGTATGCACCGATGTGCTGGGTAATACCGCCAGCCTCGCGGTCGGTGACATGGGTGTTCCGGATGCAGTCCAGAAGAGATGTTTTACCGTGGTCAACGTGTCCCATAACGCAGACTACCGGCGGACGCGGAACCATGTCTTTTTCATCCTCTTCGTCCTCTTTTAAGAGCTCTTCGATCACATCGACTTTCTCTTCCGGCTCAGCGATGATGTTATAATCAAGCGCGATTTCCTGTGCTTTTTCGAAATCGATCTCATGGTTTACGGTAACCATCGTTCCTTCCATGAACAGTTTCTTTACGATGACTGCCGGCTGCATTTTCATCTTCTCAGCCAGCTCGCGGATGGTCATTTTCTCCGGCAGGGTAATCTCCTTTACCTCGTCCTTCGGAGCTTCCTGTTTCGGTTTGTTGACTGGTTTCTGGAGCGCTTTCGGGAGTCTGGACTGCTGATGATGTCCCTGGTTCGGACGGTTTCCGCCTCTTCCTCTGTCTTCACTGAATTTATTTTCTCTTAAAGAATCTTTGTTTTTGTCTTTTTCTTTTCTTCCTGTATCACGGCCTGGCTTCTTGATGCCAAGGCTCATTGTATCGCCTGCAGAGCTCTTATGCTCGGTTCTGCGGCGGTCTCCTCCCGGACGGCGGTTCTGATTCTGGGAATCATCATCCTTTCCTGCGAACGGTCTTCCGCCATTATTTCCCGGTCTGCCTCCGTTTGGACGTGCGGAACGCTCACCGAATGGTCTTCCGCTTCTCTCACCGTTTCCACTTCTTCCGCCGTTATTGCGGTCTCCTCCCGGACGGTCTCCGCTGCGGTTCGGGCGGTCTCCATTGTTTCCGCCGAAGCGGCGTTCTCCCTGCGGACGGTCTCCGCTGCGGTTCGGGCGG